>DAISKM010000145.1:0-7838 GCA_036820945.1 Pseudolabrys sp. | reverse complement strand
ATCGAACTGCGCGCGCGCGACCGCCAACGCAAGCTCATCGCTAAGATCGATGAGGCGCTGGGGCGTATCGAGGACGGCACCTACGGCTATTGCGAGGAAACCGGCGAGCCAATCTCTTTGCGTCGGCTGGAAGCGCGCCCGATCGCCACATTCTCGGTCGAAGCGCAGGAGCGGCACGAGCGTCGAGAACGCATATACCGCGATGACTGAGAGCCGCGAGGTTTTCAATGCTCAATGGCCGGCCATCTCATTTAAGGCTTGGTCCCTGGGTCTTTGACTTGTAGGTCTGCCCGTCGCCATCCGCAGGCAGTGCAACGGAGCAGATCGCAGGGTCAGGGCGCATCACTGCGACTTGCTCCGTTTTTTTTGGGCGTTAAACTCAATTGCGAATGTGTCGGCTAGTGCGGGATCAAGCAAAGCGCCAATGAACGTAATAACGGCCATTTTCATCGCAGCGTCCGATTGAGTTGATGGCCCGCACACCGCGACGAGTGTGGAATTCGTACCGGCATCCGGCGCTTTGACAGCACAGACCATTGGACAGTCTTGGCGGCAGCAGTCACGCTGTCGTTTCGGGTTAGTTCTTCTTAAGGCTTTATCGCCTGAAACAACTTATTGAGGGCCCGTTCCGCGGTATCTGCCGCACTATTTAGGGTCCGTGCCGTGGTATCTGCCGCACTATTTAGGGCCCGTGCTACCGGAGATTTGTCCTCCTTGGTTTCACTGGGCGACGGCTTTGGGGCATTCGCTTGGCTCGATTGTTTGGCGCCCCGAGCAACAGATCCCGACGACTGCCTTTCCAGTCCTTCGAGATAAGCGGCGATGATGGCGGCCGATTGAGGGCTGGGCGTGTAGTGCTCCCGGAGGTAGCTCTCGAGCCCGAAAGTCCCTGTGGCCTTGGTCACGCTTTGTGGCGATTTATGACAGCTCGCGCAGTTGGCCGCGTAAAGTTGGGCGGCGGTCTTTCCCTGCTCCAAGCTTTCCTGCGCCCCGGCCGAGCTTGCGAAACACAACGCCAAAGAACCGATGGCGAGCCGGATACTATGACTTGACATCAAGCGGCGCGTTTGCATTTTTCGCACGACCACTTCCCCAAGTGCTCGCGGAGCTGGAGTGCGTTCATCGCGCCAGCTGATTGTGCCAATGGCGCGCTGTGTTCACAGCTACTCGCGCAGCCTTGAACAAAGTTACGATTGGAATCGGCCAAAGCGCAACACGGAGCCAATGCAAAATCCAATAGCGTACGCGTGGTTGGGCCTCAACCATCGGCTGCCCCTTTCTGTGAGATGTTCCATTTGTTGCCAAGAAACATCAGGGCCGGAGAAAAATACTACGCCGATTTGGCCGCGGCTGATAGCGCCAACCCAAGCTCTCTGTGACGAGCGATGATCCCGTCGAGTCGACCTGAAAGATCGTCGGGCGAAGACCCAATGATCTGGCGAGTTGCGTGGCAGAGATCGCCTCGGTGTTGTCGTCGAGGACGATACGCTCGACGACACAGCCGACATCGCGGCCGTAGAACACGTGGGTGATATTGGGCACCGGAACAATGACGAAGCGGCCGGCGTGGGCTGACAATGCCGCCTCGAGGCTTAATGGCGGGGCAGCCAAATGCAGGGTCTATATTTTCTATGCTACGCGGCTTGGAAACAGGGCTTTCAGCTTGTCCCGAAAAATGTCAGCAAATTTTTCAAAGCCTGCTCTCGCCGGATGAAGCTCATTGGCCCAGGAACTGGTTTGAGGTCTTAAAGTACCCTGGCCATTTATAAACGTAATGTTTGGTGCCGATGCCGCCAAAGAAGTCAACATCGCTGCGAATTGTAACAACATAACCTTGACGACTTCCTGGCGTACAACGCCGAGCGGAAATTTACGCAAATCGAAGGTCGGTTTGAGCCAGGGGCCAAATCCACAAACACCCCGACCATCGGGGATCGCAAAATCGTAGTCGTGGAAGACCATGTGGGTGCTAGGGCTTAGATTGTTGCGCAACTCGATTAGATCTTCATAGCCAGCACGCACCAATGCCAGCGCGGTTTGGTAACGTGGTTTGTTGATGAGATCGATCGGAGGCAAAGCTGGAACCCAATCCCTGATCCACAACGCCATCGGGTTATCGACGACATCATTTCCGCCGCCCGAGAACAGGAGCACGTCCCAGGGTCCGCCGGCCGGGCAGCCGTTAGTCAGCTGTTCTGTGAGAATGATGCGTTCCTCGACGCCAAGCATATAGCGGACCTCGTCGCCTGCTTTCGCAAGATTCAAAATCGGGACGCCGAGCCGATTTTCGAGGCGGGGGATGATCCCTCCGCCAAAGAAGGGAACAGGATAGTCGAACCATGAATCTCCCTCGGCGAAAATCTGTAGCGGTGCAAATGCTTCGCCTTCGGGAGCCGGCTCTCCGCCTTTGGGCTTGTCGGCTTTTTTGGACCGCGGACGCCGAGCGCCCCGTTTTTTCATGATCTCCATTGTGGCCTTGTACTCTTGAATACGGCGCGCAAACTCGATGCGCCTCTCTTGCTCGAGGCGTTCTCGCTCCGCGCCCACAGGTGCCGGCGATGCCGGCGGTGCAACACCTTTGCGAGCCGCGCGCGCTGCCAGTTTTGGATCTTTCGCTTGTGCCAGGGCCTTGGCCTCGGCGAGCGTAACGGGCCCTGCATCAGGGGCGGTTTCTTTGACGATCTTTCGTTGCTTCTTAACTCCTTTTTTAGCGCGCGCGATCTGCCTTGCCTTTCTGCGCTTGCCTGAAGCAGCCATGGTTTCCCCCTTTGTTTAGGTTCGTGTTTTCTGGTCCGGCAGAATGTGAACCCGCTCCACGAGCATCATGTATCCAACGATGAAGCCGTCACAAAGAACGCGCTTGCCCACATATTGATCGAACGACGTATCATCGAAGGTCGGTCCTTGTTTACGTCTCAGCACCAAGCGATCCGTCTCCGTCTCAAGCCAAAACGCGTCTCGAGCACTCTTGCTTCCAGTGCCAAAGGGTCCACGCACCACGGTGCCGAATAGGCCATCAACTCGTTGCGGACTGTCGCTGCTGTCGCCCACTACTTCTCCACATAAATTCGATACCCGACGATTCGACCACTGACTTCCTTAGCTACCGCGGCGACGCTGTAAGAGTCAGGATCTCGCCGGTATACGGCGACATAATAGCGAGATGCCGTCGGTGACGCCTTGCTAGTCCGCGGGCGCCGCTTCTGCGGTATTGTAACGTTATAAGCCGTGAACTGTTTCCGCTTTCCTATTCCTGCTTCGCGCGCGATATTCGCAAGCGCTTTACGAACTGAGGACGATTTTCGAGCTTTGGTGGTTTTGCGGGATGCTGTCGGCTTGGTTTTCTGCAGCAGCTCACCTTCCGCCCGCATCTTGGCGCGACGCGCCCGCCGCTCGACCCGACTGCTCTCTTCGGTGTCGATGCCTTTTGGAACGCTCGTGGCACTGGTGATTGTGGCCGGATGGACCGAGGGATCGCCGAGAAGGTTAAATTGTCCAAGAGTCTTAAGGTCTACCGGATCCAGCTCCGCAGTCTGCTGGACAAATTGCTGGCGGGCAAGGAGCGCTGCGCGTCCAAGCGACGCGCCGTCGAGAATAGCTAGAAGGAAATATTGGGTGATGAGGTCGGCCGCTCCATTGCCCGTAGCGGGCCCGTAGGCGATGGTGCTGCTGCCGAAGTAGCCATTTGCGCCCTCAATTAGATAGCGTTGGCAAATTGGCAGCGGCAGCGACAAAGTGACCGAGTCATACAATTGAGCGCCGTAGCAGCACTCGACCGCGGCCACTGCCCCCGATTTAATTTTGCCTTTGATTGCGTCACTTGAAAGCGAGACCGGGAAGGAATTGCCCCTCTGTCCGTAGAAATTTGGATCTGACGGACCTCCATGGCAGTTGATGAAATGTGCAAGCGGGGCCAGCCGGCTGGCCCCGCTTGCACATTTCATCAACTGCCATGGAGGTCCGTCAGATCCAAATTTCTACGGACAGAGGGGCAATTCCTTCCCGGTCTCGCTTTCAAGTGACGCAATCAAAGGCAAAATTAAATCGGGGGCAGTGGCCGCGGTCGAGTGCTGCTACGGCGCTCAATTGTATGACTCGGTCACTTTGTCGCTGCCGCTGCCAATTTGCCAACGCTATCTAATTGAGGGCGCAAATGGCTACTTCGGCAGCAGCACCATCGCCTACGGGCCCGCTACGGGCAATGGAGCGGCCGACCTCATCACCCAATATTTCCTTCTAGCTATTCTCGACGGCGCGTCGCTTGGACGCGCAGCGCTCCTTGCCCGCCAGCAATTTGTCCAGCAGACTGCGGAGCTGGATCCGGTAGACCTTAAGACTCTTGGACAATTTAACCTTCTCGGCGATCCCTCGGTCCATCCGGCCACAATCACCAGTGCCACGAGCGTTCCAAAAGGCATCGACACCGAAGAGAGCAGTCGGGTCGAGCGGCGGGCGCGTCGCGCCAAGATGCGGGCGGAAGGTGAGCTGCTGCAGAAAACCAAGCCGACAGCATCCCGCAAAACCACCAAAGCTCGAAAATCGTCCTCAGTTCGTAAAGCGCTTGCGAATATCGCGCGCGAAGCAGGAATAGGAAAGCGGAAACAGTTCACGGCTTATAACGTTACAATACCGCAGAAGCGGCGCCCGCGGACTAGCAAGGCGTCACCGACGGCATCTCGCTATTATGTCGCCGTATACCGGCGAGATCCTGACTCTTACAGCGTCGCCGCGGTAGCTAAGGAAGTCAGTGGTCGAATCGTCGGGTATCGAATTTATGTGGAGAAGTAGTGGGCGACAGCAGCGACAGTCCGCAACGAGTTGATGGCCTATTCGGCACCGTGGTGCGTGGACCCTTTGGCACTGGAAGCAAGAGTGCTCGAGACGCGTTTTGGCTTGAGACGGAGACGGATCGCTTGGTGCTGAGACGTAAACAAGGACCGACCTTCGATGATACGTCGTTCGATCAATATGTGGGCAAGCGCGTTCTTTGTGACGGCTTCATCGTTGGATACATGATGCTCGTGGAGCGGGTTCACATTCTGCCGGACCAGAAAACACGAACCTAAACAAAGGGGGAAACCATGGCTGCTTCAGGCAAGCGCAGAAAGGCAAGGCAGATCGCGCGCGCTAAAAAAGGAGTTAAGAAGCAACGAAAGATCGTCAAAGAAACCGCCCCTGATGCAGGGCCCGTTACGCTCGCCGAGGCCAAGGCCCTGGCACAAGCGAAAGATCCAAAACTGGCAGCGCGCGCGGCTCGCAAAGGTGTTGCACCGCCGGCATCGCCGGCACCTGTGGGCGCGGAGCGAGAACGCCTCGAGCAAGAGAGGCGCATCGAGTTTGCGCGCCGTATTCAAGAGTACAAGGCCACAATGGAGATCATGAAAAAACGGGGCGCTCGGCGTCCGCGGTCCAAAAAAGCCGACAAGCCCAAAGGCGGAGAGCCGGCTCCCGAAGGCGAAGCATTTGCACCGCTACAGATTTTCGCCGAGGGAGATTCATGGTTCGACTATCCTGTTCCCTTCTTTGGCGGAGGGATCATCCCCCGCCTCGAAAATCGGCTCGGCGTCCCGATTTTGAATCTTGCGAAAGCAGGCGACGAGGTCCGCTATATGCTTGGCGTCGAGGAACGCATCATTCTCACAGAACAGCTGACTAACGGCTGCCCGGCCGGCGGACCCTGGGACGTGCTCCTGTTCTCGGGCGGCGGAAATGATGTCGTCGATAACCCGATGGCGTTGTGGATCAGGGATTGGGTTCCAGCTTTGCCTCCGATCGATCTCATCAACAAACCACGTTACCAAACCGCGCTGGCATTGGTGCGTGCTGGCTATGAAGATCTAATCGAGTTGCGCAACAATCTAAGCCCTAGCACCCACATGGTCTTCCACGACTACGATTTTGCGATCCCCGATGGTCGGGGTGTTTGTGGATTTGGCCCCTGGCTCAAACCGACCTTCGATTTGCGTAAATTTCCGCTCGGCGTTGTACGCCAGGAAGTCGTCAAGGTTATGTTGTTACAATTCGCAGCGATGTTGACTTCTTTGGCGGCATCGGCACCAAACATTACGTTTATAAATGGCCAGGGTACTTTAAGACCTCAAACCAGTTCCTGGGCCAATGAGCTTCATCCGGCGAGAGCAGGCTTTGAAAAATTTGCTGACATTTTTCGGGACAAGCTGAAAGCCCTGTTTCCAAGCCGCGTAGCATAGAAAATATAGACCCTGCATTTGGCTGCCCCGCCATTA
The DNA here is from genome assembly GCA_036820945.1 of Pseudolabrys sp. Lineage (GTDB taxonomy): Bacteria > Pseudomonadota > Alphaproteobacteria > Rhizobiales > Xanthobacteraceae > Pseudolabrys. Next base: position 1,593 of record DAISKM010000145.1, on the reverse strand, counting down.
AGCCTCGAGGCGGCATTGTCAGCCCACGCCGGCCGCTTCGTCATTGTTCCGGTGCCCAATATCACCCACGTGTTCTACGGCCGCGATGTCGGCTGTGTCGTCGAGCGTATCGTCCTCGACGACAACACCGAGGCGATCTCTGCCACGCAACTCGCCAGATCATTGGGTCTTCGCCCGACGATCTTTCAGGTCGACTCGACGGGATCATCGCTCGTCACAGAGAGCTTGGGTTGGCGCTATCAGCCGCGGCCAAATCGGCGTAGTATTTTTCTCCGGCCCTGATGTTTCTTGGCAACAAATGGAACATCTCACAGAAAGGGGCAGCCGATGGTTGAGGCCCAACCACGCGTACGCTATTGGATTTTGCATTGGCTCCGTGTTGCGCTTTGGCCGATTCCAATCGTAACTTTGTTCAAGGCTGCGCGAGTAGCTGTGAACACAGCGCGCCATTGGCACAATCAGCTGGCGCGATGAACGCACTCCAGCTCCGCGAGCACTTGGGGAAGTGGTCGTGCGAAAAATGCAAACGCGCCGCTTGATGTCAAGTCATAGTATCCGGCTCGCCATCGGTTCTTTGGCGTTGTGTTTCGCAAGCTCGGCCGGGGCGCAGGAAAGCTTGGAGCAGGGAAAGACCGCCGCCCAACTTTACGCGGCCAACTGCGCGAGCTGTCATAAATCGCCACAAAGCGTGACCAAGGCCACAGGGACTTTCGGGCTCGAGAGCTACCTCCGGGAGCACTACACGCCCAGCCCTCAATCGGCCGCCATCATCGCCGCTTATCTCGAAGGACTGGAAAGGCAGTCGTCGGGATCTGTTGCTCGGGGCGCCAAACAATCGAGCCAAGCGAATGCCCCAAAGCCGTCGCCCAGTGAAACCAAGGAGGACAAATCTCCGGTAGCACGGGCCCTAAATAGTGCGGCAGATACCACGGCACGGACCCTAAATAGTGCGGCAGATACCGCGGAACGGGCCCTCAATAAGTTGTTTCAGGCGATAAAGCCTTAAGAAGAACTAACCCGAAACGACAGCGTGACTGCTGCCGCCAAGACTGTCCAATGGTCTGTGCTGTCAAAGCGCCGGATGCCGGTACGAATTCCACACTCGTCGCGGTGTGCGGGCCATCAACTCAATCGGACGCTGCGATGAAAATGGCCGTTATTACGTTCATTGGCGCTTTGCTTGATCCCGCACTAGCCGACACATTCGCAATTGAGTTTAACGCCCAAAAAAAACGGAGCAAGTCGCAGTGATGCGCCCTGACCCTGCGATCTGCTCCGTTGCACTGCCTGCGGATGGCGACGGGCAGACCTACAAGTCAAAGACCCAGGGACCAAGCCTTAAATGAGATGGCCGGCCATTGAGCATTGAAAACCTCGCGGCTCTCAGTCATCGCGGTATATGCGTTCTCGACGCTCGTGCCGCTCCTGCGCTTCGACCGAGAATGTGGCGATCGGGCGCGCTTCCAGCCGACGCAAAGAGATTGGCTCGCCGGTTTCCTCGCAATAGCCGTAGGTGCCGTCCTCGATACGCCCCAGCGCCTCATCGATCTTAGCGATGAGCTTGCGTTGGCGGTCGCGCGCGCGCAGTTCGAT
>DAISKM010000144.1:0-7853 GCA_036820945.1 Pseudolabrys sp. | reverse complement strand
CTCGCTGAATTATCTGCAATCGATCGCGATGGTCTAATCACCGAAGAGGGCCACCGATTGCGGAACTTGCCGTTGCCGCCGCGATTGGCGCGCATGGTGGTCGATGCGGCTGCCGAAGGTGCTGGCATGCTCGCTGCCAACATCGCCGCTGTTCTGACCGAACGGGGACTAGGTGGCGATGCTGTCGATCTCGGCCACCGGCTTGATCAGTTGCGTCGCGATCGTTCCCGTCGCGCCGAGGATGCGCGCGCAATGGCGCAGAGATGGGCCCAGGCGGTCGGCGGCAAAAAAGGCGACGATGGGCACTCTGCTGGCGCCCTGCTGGCGCTCGCCTATCCCGACCGCATCGCAAAGAATCGCGGCGGCGGTGGCGGCGCCTTTCTGATTGCCAATGGCCGCGGTGGCGCGGTTGACCTTGCTTCGGCACTCGCGCGCGAACCGTTCCTGGTGGTGGCGGAGCTTACCGGGGCGGCGGCTTCCGGGCGTGTCGTCCTTGCGGCGCCAATAACCCTCGCGGAAATTGAGTCACGCTTCGCGCGCCAGATCGCGGAAGACGAAACGGTCGCGTTTGATTCGACTTCCGCCTCGTTACGAGCCCGGCGGCAGCGGCGGCTTGGCGCGCTGACTTTGACCGACCAGACCAGGCCGGTCTCGCCCAATCTCGAAAATGCAAAACTGCTGGCGGAAGGCATTGCGCGATCTGGCGTAAGCAGGCTGCCATGGAGCAAGGCGCAGCTTCAGTTCCGCAATCGCGTGATGTTCCTGCATCGGGCGGAGGATGACGAGTGGCCCGATCTGTCGGACGAAGCGCTGACCGGCACAGCGATGGAATGGCTCGCGCCATTTCTCACCGGGAAGACCGCGCTCTCGCAGATCGGCGCGGACGATCTTGGGGCAGCCCTGGACACAATGGTGCCTTGGAGATTGCGGTCACGGCTCGACGCCGAGGCGCCGACCCACTTTGCCGCCCCATCCGGCTCCGCGGTGCCGATCGACTACGACGCCGAAGAAGGGCCGAAGCTTTCGATCCGCGTGCAGGAGCTGTTCGGACTTTCCGTTCATCCCACGGTCGCCGGCGGGCGCGTGCCGTTGCTGATCGAACTGTTGTCGCCGGCTCATCGGCCGGTGCAGATGACCCGGGATCTGCCCGGTTTCTGGCGAGGCAGTTATAAAGACGTGAGGACGGACCTGCGCGGCCGTTATCCAAAGCATCCGTGGCCGGAGAATCCGCTAGCGGCGGCGCCCACCCGCCGCGCCAAGCGCCGTGGCGAATAGTTTCAATTTTAGTCATTCGGGTTACCCGACGCTGACCATGCCCGGATCAACGGCCAGTCGCGGCGCATGCATTAAGCCGGCTTTGATCCTCGCGTGTGAGTATCGTCGCATCATTGGGCCTCGCTATGCGCCAACTCGCTATCTTCGCGGCCGTTTTGGTTTTGGCCGGCGGCTACGCGGCACGATATGCCGACCGTGCCACCGAGAATCCCGCTGTCACCCAGGCGGCGGTGTTGCAGCCGTCCTACGAGCCGCGGGAGCCAAGCTCTTCCGGCCGCAGCCTGATGGTGGACAGTGATCGCCAGGGTCATTTCCAGGTCGAGGCTAGGGTCGATGGACGCTTCATCGACTTCGTCGTCGATACCGGCGCGTCACTGGTCGTTCTCCGTGAATCGTCAGCAGCCATCGCGGGCATTCGGCCGCAACCGCGCGACTACACCGCAACCGCCGTGACCGCCAACGGCAAGATCAAGGCCGCCCCAGCCAAAATTGACCGGATCGAGATTGGCGGTATCACCGTCTTTAACGTGCCGGCCATGGTGCTGCCCGACGAGGCGCTGAGCAAAAACTTGCTGGGCGTTTCGTTCCTTTCGCGCCTGAGACGCTACGAATACGCCAACGGCCGATTGCTGCTCGAGCAATAATTGCCGGCCGTTTCCGCGTAGGCGCGACAGGCTTCCGATCACTCGCCATTGTGGAGTGCTTGCGGGCGCCGTTCTGGATGGCCGCCGCACCAGTGCGACGGGACCGCTTTCCGGCTTTCCGGCGTTAGGGTATTTGAATTGCGTCGCCCTTGTTGAGGATCTGATGTTTCCCACCCCGAAACCCGCGCTCACCCCAAATACCTATGCATATGAATCCGCGCCGCTCGTTAAGCCGACCGGGTTTCGCGAATACGACGCGCGCTGGCTGCTGGAAAAAGAGATCAACTTGATGGGGATGCAGGCCCTGGGATTCGGCCTCGGCACCCTGATCCGCGAGCTCAACGTAAAACCGGAGATCGTCACCGGCCACGATTTCAGAAGCTATTCGTCAGCAGTGAAGATGGCGCTTGTCTCTGGTCTGATGGCATCCGGCTGCAAAGTTTATGACATCGGCCTTGCCATCACGCCTATGGCTTATTTCGCCCAGTTCGATCTCAACGTGCAGTGCGTCGCCATGGTGACGGCGTCGCACAACGATAACGGCTGGACCGGCGTGAAAATGGGCGCCAACAGGCCTCTCACGTTCGGTCCGGTGGAAATGAAGCGCCTCAAGGAAATCGTGCTGAGCGGCAAATTCGATCTCAAAGGCGGCGGCAGCTACGAGTTCGTGGAGAATTTTCCCGAACGCTACATTGCCGATCTCACCAAGCGACCAAAGCTCAACCGCAAGCTCAAGGTTGTCGCGGCCTGCGGAAACGGAACCGCCGGCGCTTTCGCACCAAGAATATTACAAGCGATCGGATGCGAGGTCGTGCCGTTGGACTGCAATCTCGATCACACGTTCCCGCGATACAATCCGAACACCGAAGACATGAAGATGCTGCACGCCATGCGCGATGCAGTGCTGGTGAACCGGGCCGACGTCGCGCTGGGATTCGATGGCGATGGCGACCGTTGTGGTGTCGTGGATAACGAAGGCGAGGAAATTTTTGCTGACAAGGTCGGCGTGATGCTGGCACGCGATATGTCAACGCTTCATCGAAACACAACCTTTGTGGTGGATGTGAAATCGACCGGTCTATTTCTCACCGATCCGGTGCTCAAGGAAAATGGCGTCAAGGTCGACTACTGGAAAACCGGTCATTCGTACATCAAGCGGCGCGTGAACGAGCTTGGCGCGATAGCGGGTTTCGAGAAGTCCGGGCACTTCTTCTTCAACAAGCCATTCGGCCGAGGCTATGACGACGGCATGATCTTCGCACTCGCCGTCTGCGACATGCTTGACCGCAACCCGGGAAAGAGCATGGCCGACCTTCGCAAGGCGCTGCCGAAGACCTGGGGCTCGCCCACGATGTCGCCGCATTGCGACGACGAGAAGAAATACGCGGTGGTCGACGCGGTGGTGAAGCACTTCGAAACCGCCAAGGCGAAGGGCGAGAAGGTTGCCGGCCAGCCGATCCGAGAGCTGGTTACCGTGAACGGGGTGCGGGTCACCGTTGAGGACGGAACGTGGGGCCTGGTGCGGGCTTCCTCAAACAAGCCGGAACTAGTGGTCGTGGTGGAAAGTCCGGTGTCCGAGCAACGCATGCGGGAGATGTTCAAGGCAATCGACAGCGTGCTGCGCTCGCATCCGGAAGTCGGCGCTTACAACCAGACGATCTGACGCGCCACGACGTCAGGATTTTCTCCGGCTCGCCTGCCGATTGCCCGACCTGCCTTCGGTCAGCACTTCCAGCAACGCCGAAATTTTCGGCGAACGGGCACCTTTCCGCCAGGTCAGCACAGTTGGTGCGTGACTGAATTCTGCGGGCAGCGGATGGATGCTGAGCTTGGCCTGCGGAAATGTAACCAGCACCATGCGCGGCAGTATCGAAATGCCCATGCGAGCAGCTGTGCATCCAATCAGCGCATGCCAGGACGTCATTTCGATGATGCGCTCGGGAAGGACGCCCGCGCGCGCGAACCATTGCTGCATGCGCAGGCGATAGGCGCAGCCATGTTCGAAGGCAAGCAGCGTTTCCGACATGACATCGCGCGGCGAACGGATCGGCTTGTGGCCGGCTTCGGCCACAAGCACCAGCTCTTCATCATACACAACCGACTTGTCCAATGATGGATCGTTGACCGGTTCGGCAACGAGCGCGGCATCGAGTTCGCCTGCGAGCACCGCGGCCAGCAGGCGCGGAATGGTGTCGGAACGAAGGTCGAGCTCAACGTCGGGATAGCGGCGATGAAAGACGCTGAGCGGCTCCGGCAGGCGGATCGCGGCTGCGCTCTCGATGGAGCCAAGATGCAACGGCCCGCGGGGTGCGCCATCATGGATCGCATCGCGCGCTTCCTGCGCAAGGTCGAGCAGCCGGTCGGCATATGCGAGCAGCAGCTTGCCTGTGGGCGACAGGTGCAGGCGCTTTCCCTCGCGGATGAACAGATTGACGCCGAGATCCTCCTCGAGCTGCCGCACCCGCGTCGTCACGTTGGACTGCACGCGGTTGAGCTTCTCGGCAGCGCGCGTAATTCCGCCTTCGTCGACGACCGAGCGGAATATGCGCAAATCGGCCAAATCCATCGTTCTCTCCATGAGAACAAAATAATTATAATTATTCATTTTATGAGATTTAGCCGTGCGCGTAAAGAGGTGCCGACAGGCCAATGGAGACGTTGTCATGCGGCACGAAACGATCGATTTTTCAGTATTGGACTACAGGCAGCTTCCGGCCGAACAACGCGCTGCGGTCAGGCGTTTGGCGCTGGCGCGTGCTCATGCCGCGCGCAGGCAAGCGCTGCAAGAAATGCTCGCCGGAATTGCAGTTTTTTGGCGAAAGCTCGTGGTCACAACCCTGCTTTGGCACAAAGTCCTGCGCGCGCGTCTTGCCCGACGCCGGGCGGTGGCCGAGTTGCGTTCGCTCACTGACCGCGAACTGAAGGATATCGGCGTCTGCCGGTGCGAGATCAATGCGATCGTCTTCGCTAGCCGGGCGTAAAGCAAGTGGAGTTCCGTAACCGGTGCGGCACGCGGCGGTCTGTAGTATTGCTGCACCATGTGTATCGCCATTCTCGGCGCCGGCCCGGCGGGATTGTACCTTGCATATCTGATTAAGCGCCGTTGTCCGGACTGGGACGTTACTGTCGTCGAGCAGAATCGCGCCGATGCCACGTTCGGCTTTGGCGTCGTCTTCTCCGACCGTGCGCTGGAATTTTTACGCGAGGACGACGAGGCCACCTATTCGGCGATCGCGCCGCACGTGGAATCCTGGTCTGATATCGCTCTCGTGCACCGCGGAGAGCGTGTCGTGATCGATGGCATCGGCTTTGCCGCCATCGGCCGCCTCAAGCTGCTGCAAGTCTTGCAGGCTCGGGCCCGCTCCGTCGGCGTCGTACCGATTTTCGAACGCGTCGTCACAGAGTTGGATGAGTTGGGCGGTGCGGATCTTGTCGTGGGCGCCGATGGCGTTAACTCGCTGGTACGGCGCACCTATGAGAAGCAATTTGGCGCCAGCACAAGATTTCTGACAAATCATTTTGCCTGGTTCGGAACAACCAGGCGCTTCGAGACGCTCACACAGACTTTCGTTGAAAACGACCTTGGATTTTTCAACGCGCATCACTACCGGTATGCGCCCCAGCTCAGCACGTTCATCGTCGAAGTTGATCAAGCAACGTTCACGCGCGCGGGTTTCGCGCAAATGAGTGAAGCGGAAACACGTACACTCTGCGAACGCGTGTTCGCGGAAGCATTGGATGGCCACGCGCTCATATCGAACAATTCGGTCTGGCGCCGCTTTCCAATTGTGCATAACGAGCATTGGCGGGCCGGCAAGTGCGTGCTGATCGGTGACGCCCTGCACACCGCACACTTCTCGATCGGCTCAGGCACCCGTCTCGCCATGGAAGATGCCATAGCGCTCGACCGAGCCATCGCAGCGCATCCGGACGATGTCGCGGCAGCGCTCGCCGCCTACGAATCAGGGCGTCGGCCGATTCTTGAGAAACTCGTATCAGGCGCCAATCGGAGCGCGATCTGGTACGAGCAATTTGCCCAGCACATGCAACTGCCCCCGCTTGACTTTGCCATGAGCTATGTGACGCGATCTGGACGGGTCGACATCGACCGCTTGCGCAAACTCTCGCCGCGCTTCGTTGCCCGCTACGAGCGTCAAGGCATTTAAGGCGACTTCCCGGCGACTGCCGCGGGATAACGGTTAACGGCGCATAAATTTTTCGGCCGTACCATCGCACCAAATTTTTAAATCAGGTGAAAAATGTTCCGCGTCTTAACCTGCCTTACGGTTGAGCACGACTGGCGCCTTGTTGGCGTTGCCGCAGTGCTATGCCTGTTCGCAAGCCTAACAGCGGTTAACCTGTTCAATCGCGCGCGTGCAACCGCTGGTAGGGCTCGGGCGCTCTGGATCATCGCGGCTGCAACCGCTACCGGCTTTGGCATCTGGGCGACTCATTTCGTGGCGATGCTGGCTTATGAGCCCGGCATCCCGATCGCCTACAGTCTCAGCTTGACGGTCCTATCGCTTGCGGCCGCCGCGCTCATCACAGGTTCGGGACTGGGCATCGCTGTCTATTCGGGCGCGTCGTGGGCGCCCGCGTTCGCTGGTGCAGTTGTGGGCGGCGGCATTGCGGCGATGCACTATACGGGAATGTTCGCGGTCGAGATTCCCGGTCGCGTCACATGGGATTTCCCACTCGTTCTCGCATCGGTCTTTTTCGGCATGGCCCTCGGCGCGGCTGCGATGGTCGTTGCCATCCGCTCGTATCGCCGGCGTGACGCCGCGCTGGCCGCCGTTCTGCTTACGCTCGCAATCGTGTCGCATCATTTCACGGCCATGGGCGCAGTGGAGATTGTGCCCGATCCCGCGCGATCGATTGACGCGCTGACTTTGTCGCCGGGCGTTCTGGCGATGGCAATTGCCAGCGCCGCAATGGCCCTTCTTGGCGTGAGCCTTGTCGGTGCTTTCGCCGGCCGTCGGCTGGACGAAAGTAGCACATTCCTCGCGATGGTGATCAACAACATGACCCAGGGGGTCATCTTGTTCGACGCCTATGAGCGCGTTCTTGTCTGCAACGATCGCTACATCGAGATGTATGGTCTGTCGCCCGACGTTGTGAAACCTGGCTGCACCTTGCTCGACCTGATCAACAACCGCATCACGACCGGCAGCTTGAACATTGATGCGGAAAACTATCGGGACGAAATTCTCGCCGCCGTGAAGCAGGGGCAGGCAATGAACCGGATCGTGGAAACGCCAGATGGCCGTGCCGTTTCGGTCATCAATCGACCGGTCAAAGGGGGCCAGTATTGGATCGGCACCCATGACGATATTACGGAACGCATTCATGCCGAGCGCAGGAACGCCGCGATGTCCGAACAGGAGCGGCGCCGCGTCGAAATCGAAACAGAGATCCGCGCATTTCGAAAAAGTGTCGCTGAAGTTCTGTTGACGGTGTCGGAAAGCACTGCAGCCTTGAAGTCGATTGCGGTGGCTCTGTCGGGTTCTTCAGGCCGTACATCCGAACGCACGGCCGGCGCAGTGGACATGTCCAACGAGGCATCCGCCAACATGACCGCGGCGGCAGGTGCTGCCGAAGAGCTGATCGCATCGATCGGCGAAATAGGCCGTCAGATCGGTCAGGCAGCGGAAGTTGCATCCCACTCCGTTGCCGAGGCTCGCACGACCGACGAGCATATGACCCGGCTTGCCGACACCGTCCAGCAGATCGGCGAAGTTGTGAATCTCATCAGCCACATTGCCGGTCAGACAAATCTGCTTGCGCTGAATGCTACCATTGAGGCCGCGCGCGCCGGCGAAGCGGGTCGAGGGTTCGCGGTGGTTGCCTCGGAAGTGAAATCGCTTGCGGTGCAGACTGCGAAAGCGACCGGACAGATCGCCGGCCAGATCGAGGCTGTGCAAAATTCAACAAGGG
>DAISKM010000143.1:7449-7977 GCA_036820945.1 Pseudolabrys sp. | reverse complement strand
CACGCCGGGCACCGAGGCGATGTACGCCGATCCGGAAATCTACGAAGGCAGGCGCAAGGGCGTGCCGATGGGCCGGGTCGGATCCGGCGAGGACGTCGCCGGTCCCGCTGTCTTCCTGGCATCCGACGAATCCCGTTACACAACCGGAAGCGTTCTCGGCGCCGACGGCGGCCAGGCAGTCGGATATTTTCTCAGTGTGCCGGGACGTCGGTTCTCGGGCGGGAGGATTGATTGACTACGTGTCGTCATGCCCGCCCGGCCATGACCATGTAAAGCGCAGACTCAATGCGCCCACTCTGGGAATTGTCGCGTGGACACCGAAGTCATCATCGTGGGCGCCGGCCCGGTCGGACTGACCCTTGCCCTCGATCTGGGCCGCCGCGGCGTGCGTTGCATTCTGATTGAGCAGAAAGATGCACCGCAATTTCTTCCGAAGATGGAGCGTTGCAACGCCCGGACGATGGAAATCTATCGCCGCATGGGGCTGGCACAAAAAATCCGCGATTCCGGTTTTCCGCGCCATACACC
>DAISKM010000143.1:0-7439 GCA_036820945.1 Pseudolabrys sp. | reverse complement strand
ACGTATTCATCGTCACCTCACTGGTCGAGCCGCCGCTTCTCCACGTGCCGTACCCTTCGGTTGCGCAGGCACAGGCGGAAATCGCCGCGTGCACCGACGGCTCGATGCCGCTCGAACCGTATCAGCTCGTTTCGCAATATACGCTCGAGCCTCTGCTCAAGTCGGTGGCGGAGTGCTTGCCGAGCGTCGATGTCCGCTACGGATGCGAATTCGTCTCGTTAGAACAGGATCCCAACGGCGTGCGCGCGAAGGTGAAACGCGACGCCTCGACATCGGGACTGAGCGCGCAATATCTCGTCGGCTGCGACGGCGGATCGAGCAGCGTGCGACGCCAGCTCGGCATCAAGCTTCAAGGCGAGGCCAATTTGCTGCAGTTGCGGCAAGCGCTTTATCGTTGCGACGATCTGTTCGAGCGCATTCCAATCGGGAAAGGGCGGCACTATCACGTTGCTGACGATCGCTCGACTTTTCTGATCGTGCAGGATTCCACGCGTCATTTCACGCTGCATTCTGTGGTGGACCGCGACGATGAGATGAAGCTCATGTTCGAGCAAGCCGTCGCCATGCCGGTGAAATACGAGATGCTGTCTTGCCAGCCGTGGCGGCAAAACCTGCTGCTGGCCGATGGCTACGGGCGCGGCCGGGTATTTCTCGCCGGCGACGCGGTGCATCTGATGATCCCGACCGGCGGTCTCGGGATGAACAGCGGCGTGGGCGATGCCATCGATCTGTCGTGGAAGCTTGCGGCAACGCTGAAAGGGTGGGGCGGGCCACGCCTTCTCGCATCTTATGAGATCGAGCGGCGCCAGATCGGGGCGCGCAACGTCGAGGCCTCGCGCCAAGCTTCGCGCGGCCGCCGCACCTGGCGCGCCGCCTATAAACCGGACATTCGCGACCAGACGCCCGCAGGGGCGCAGACGCGCGCGAATCTCGCGAGCATCGCCGACGTCGAGCAGCGCAAGAGCAACGAGATGATCGGGGCCGAGCTTGGCTACCGGTATGCCGGTTCGCCGATCATCTGGCCCGAAGCCGGCAATCCGCCCGAACCCGATTTCATGAAATATGTACCGACAAGCTGGCCGGGCGCCCGCCTACCGCATGTGTGGTTGGCCGACGCGACGGCGCTGCACGACCGTATCGGTGACGGCTACACGCTGTTGCGTCTTGCGAGCGCGCAAACGGACAGTGCGGCGCTTGCTCGGGGCTTTGCCGCACATGGCGTGCCATTCACGGTCCTCGACATCGCCGAGGATCGTCCGCGCGACATTTATGGTCACGACCTGCTGCTGCTAAGGCCTGACTTGCACGTCGTCTGGCGCGGCAACCGGATGCCGGATGACCCGGCCAAATTGGCGGCAATCGCGACTGGACACTAGCGCCGATCGTCCGCTCATTGAGCCGTCATGCCCGGCTGTATGCCGGGCAGCCAAATCTTGCCTTCAGCGAGTCAGCAAGCAAGACGCGGATGGCCGGGACAAGCCCGGCCATGACGTAGTCGAAACGCACTGCCTCTCAGCCGTCATGCCCGGCTTTATGCCGGGCATCCACGTCTTCTATTTTGAAATAAGTGGCCAATTCCGTCAGCGCGGCGGAATCCGGATCAGATCGTCGAGCTGGGCCTTGGTGAGTTCCGTTGCAGTGAACTTCAAGTCGACCGCGTCTTTCACGATCGTCTCGAGCCCTGTGATCTTGTCGGGCTCAACGGCTGCGCGCGGAAAAAACTCGTCTCGCGTGCGCTTGGCTTTGGCCTCACCGATGTTGAGCCAGTCCGCATAAATCTTCAAAGCATTTGGATCTGTGTACATGTAGTTGATCGTCTCGCGATAGGCTTTCATGTAGCGGTCGACTACATCCTTGTGCGCATTCAGATAATTGGCATTGGCGATGTTGAGCCGTACCGTTTGGCCCTTGAAGACTTCGGCGTCGTTGCCGCTCGCGATAATGCGAATCTGTTTCTGGTCGAGCTGATCAAGTCCAAACGGCGGGGCCGCCCAACCGATGTCGATCTGTCCCGACATCACCGCGGTCAGGTTGGCAGCCGGACCTCCCATCGCGGTCGGCTTGGCCTTGAGCTGGTATTGCTTCATGAAGGCGGTGACGATGCCGTGGGTCGAGGATCCGTTGGTCGAATAGGCGATGATCTTGTCGTCGGTGTCCTTCAGCGATTTGATCGGGGAATCCGCCTTTACGTACCAATAAAGGTCTTTGGCGCCGGTCGTTTCCGCGCCGATGACGCGCACGGGCGCGCCTTTCGAATAGGCGCTGAGAACGCCCATGATGCCGGCCGCGATGCCGAGGTCCACGCTGCCGGAAATGACCGCCTGCTGCGTTTCGCCTGCCCCTTGGGTATAAACGATCTCCAGTTCAAGGCCGTGCTTCTTGAAGATTCCGGCGCGCTGGCCGATCTCCGACACCGAGGTGTCCCAATTGCCGCGTTGGCCGATCGCAAGTTTCACCTTGTCCTGGCCTGATGCGGCCGAAGCCGTAAAGAACGTCAAGGCCGCCAATACTCCGGCAAGCGTCGTTTTCCTCATTGTGAATCCTCCCTGCATTTTGCGCTCTATTTGGCGGCTTGTGGTTCTTTGCCGGCGCGCTGCAGCGGGGCTTCGCTGCCGCCACCGAGGCTGCGCCAGTTCGTCGTCTTCGGAACGACCCCTTCATAAGAGCTGATGGTTGCGTGCCTCACGTGCGGTTCGGTGGTCCCGATCGCACCGGCGCCGTCGCGCATATTGCGGGCAGCTTCGACCATGAGTCGACGGAACGCGACCACGGCCACGTCACTGGCGCCGACGCGTTCCCTGGAGCGGTCGCCGATCGGGCCCATCGACTCCCACATGGCGATGTCCTGGTTCGGTATGCCGCCGATCCCGGTAAAATTGCCCTCTTTCATCGCGCCGCGATCCTGGAGATAGAAATTCTCCCGCGTGCGCACGCTGTTGAAATTGCGGTCGACGTCGATGCCCCATTGCAGCACGTTGAACTTGCGCCACGCCTCGGCATCGATGCCGGGTTTGTCCGGACCGTTCCAGGCGATGAAATAAAATATCGTGTTGTAGTCGTCTTCCGGGGTCAGCAGCGTCGCGACGTTATGCACGTTGTTGGGCGGGATCAGTGCGGTGAAAGGTGCAATGTAGACAGTCGTGCGGATATAGTCGTGGGTTGCTTCGTTCATGATCGGGCGACGGATCGCCGCATAACGAAACCCGTAGCTGGTGCGTTCGATCTGGAAGCGCGGAGCCTTGTCGGTCGACGGGCGCAGCCAGCTTGCCTCCGTTGCCTTTGCGCTATCGACCCGCGCGGGCACCATGTCGGACGAATGCAGGCTGGAAGAATGCGCTGAATCAATCTGCCCTTCGAGAATCTGCGCCCAATTGCAGCGCACCCGGACTTTGGTCGCGCTGACGCGTGCATCGGGTGTGGGCGCGAATGCCGGAGGCTCGAATTCGCGCATCTCGTCCAGCGGTCCCATGTAGGCCCAGACAAAGCCGCCCGCTTCGCGCGTGGGATAGGCCTTGTGCTTGACCCGCTCAGGAATGAGGCTGTTGGGCGGTTCGGATGCCATCTCGACCACGTTGCCGTCCACGTCAAACTTCCAGCCGTGGTAAAGGCAACGCAGCCCGCATTCCTCGTTGCGCGCGAAAACAAGGGACGCGCGCCGGTGCGAGCAATATTCGTCGAGCACCCCGACGCGGCCCTTGCTGTCGCGGAATACGACAAGATCCTCGCCGAGAAGTTTGACCTTGATCGGCGTGCCGTCAGGCTGCGCGACTTCTTCCGACAGGCAAGCCGCAATCCAGTGGCGCCGCATGATCTGGCCCATCGGCGCATCGCCCTCGACTCGGCACAGGAGATCGTTTTCTTCGGCGGTCATCATGGCGGCGTCTCCTCAGCGGGCGCGAGCTTCAGATTCCTGTCGCGCGTCCTTTCTTAGATATCTAAGATAAAGCCAGGTGAGGGACCTTGTCGATGGCCGACGCAAGCGAACGGGGGCTCCGTCTCGGCGTAGCCGGTCTCGGCCGCGCATTTGGCGTGATGCTGCCGACCTTTATTGCCGACCGGCGGGTCACGCTGGTCGCGGGAACCGATCTGCGGCCGGAAGCGCGGCGTCAGTTTGCCGCGGACTTTGTCGCCAGAAGCTACCCGACCGTCGATGAGTTGTGCGCCGATCCGAATGTCGAGGCGGTTTACGTAGCAACCCCGCACCAGCACCACGTACGGCACGCCACGCTTGCGGCGCAAGGCGGCAAACACCTGCTGATCGAAAAGCCGATGGCCCTCACGCTCGATGAATGCCGCACAATCGTGGATGCTGCACGCCGCTCCGGTGTCCACGTGGTTGTCGGCCATAGTCACTCCTTCGATGCCCCCATTCAGCGAATGCGCGATCTCATAGCGAGTGGCAATTTTGGCCGCGTTTGCATGATCAATGCTATTAACTACACGGACTATCTTTACCGGCCGCGTCGCCCGGAAGAACTCGACACAGCCCAGGGCGGCGGCGCGGTGTTCAATCAGGCGGCACATCAGGTCGATATCGTGCGCCTGATAGGCGGTGGCCGGGTCGAAACGGTCCGCGCGGTCACCGGTTCATGGGACGCACGGCGAGCAACCGAGGGGGCATACGCCGCGCTGCTTACGTTTGAGAACGGCGCGTTTGCCTCTCTAACCTACAGCGGTTACGGCCATTTCGATTCTGATGAATTTCAGGATTGGGTCGGAGAGATGGGGGAAAGGAAAACGCCCTATGCAAAGTCTCAGCGCCGCTTCGAGAACGTCGACGATGAAATCGCTTTCAAGAATGCGCGCAACTATGGCGGTGCCGATTTCAAGTCTGTATGCGGCCACGCCGTTGCGCATCAGAATTTTGGAACGTTGCTGGTCAGTTGTGAACGCGCGGATCTGCGTGCACTGCCGAACGGCATCATGATTTATCAGGATGGCTCCGCTCGGCTCGATGCGCTGCCTCCGCCTACGGTGCCGCGCGCCGGAGTCATTGACGAACTCTATCAGGCCATCGTAAGCGGCAAAGCGCCCCTTCATGACGGCGCCTGGGCGACGGCGACGGTGGAAGTACTGCTGGCAATGCTGCGTTCGGCACGCGAAGGGTCGGATGTGCGCCTCAGCCATCAGGGCGCTTTATCATGACTGCTCAACAGCCAAACACGCAATCGATCCTGCGGCATTGGCGGGAAGCCGTGCCGGACGATCGCCTTGCGCACCTGGTCAAGGACGCAACACGCGCGCTCGTGCGCGCTTTGCAGATGCGGCTTGCCAAGCACGCGGTTTCGTTCGGGCACTGGACATTCTTGCGCATCCTTTGGGAAACCGACGGGATTACTCAGCGCGAATTGAGCGAGCACGCCGGGGTCATGGAGCCCACGACATTCTCGGCGTTGAAGGCGATGGAGCGGCTCGGCTACATCGTGCGCCGCCGGCGCGGCGGGGACCGCAAGAAGGTATATGTCTTCCTCACGCCGAAGGGCCAGGCACTGCGAGACAAGCTGGTGCCGCTCGCCGAGGAGGTCAATCGCATCGCAGTGCGCGGCGTGCCTGCCGCCGACATTGCAACGACGCGTACACTTCTGTTCGCAATCATCGAAAATCTGGCGCGGGACGAGCAGGCCGCCGACAGGCGCATGCCGTCAACCCGCGAATTGGCGCGGCTGAAAGCCGGAAATCGCAATCGACGTTGAACTGAAGGATTTGAACCGTTCGCATGCCGAGAAAAATTCCGATAACGCTTGCGTGCGGCGACAACGAGATCGTGCGCCCCTTGATAAACGGAAAGGTCAATGTCGACGGCGTCGATCTGACTATACTCACCGACATGGATTCAGCCACGCGGCATTGGCGCTTCCTGAACAACGGGGAATTCGATGTCGCGGAGGTTTCAGGCTCGTCCTATCTCACCGCGCGCGATAACGGCATGCCGTTCCGGGCCATCCCGGTTTTCCTGCATCGCCGGTTTCGCCATGGCTTCATGTTCATCAACACCTCCAAGAGCATCGCAAAGCCCGCGGACCTGCGCGGCCGGAGGATCGGCGTCAAGACGATGATGACCACCGCCGTGCTGTGGATGCGCGGCATCCTGCAGCATGAATACGGCGTGCCGCTGAACAGCATCAAGTGGATCGCCGAACTCGAAGACGACATCAAGGTCGCGCTGCCTGAAGACATAAAGTATTCTTGCCTGCCGAACGAGAAATCGGTTGAAACGATGCTCGCCGAGGGCGAGCTCGATGCGGTTTTTCATTCCGATTTCATCAAGCCATTTCTGGCCAAGGACCCGCGCGTGGCGCGACTCTTTGCCGATCATAAGGCCGAAGAGATCGCTTATTTCAAGCGAACCGGTATCTTTCCGATCATGCATGTGCTCGGGCTTCGTCGGGAGCTGACGGACAAATATCCATGGCTCGCAGTGAATCTGTTCAAGGCCTTCAACGAAGCAAAAAACATCGCAATGAAGCGCATGGTGAACCCACGCATCGTGCCACTGGCCTGGTATCGCGATGCGTGGGAGGAACAGGAGCGCATCCTTGGCCCGGATCCGTGGCAGTACGGGCTGACCGCCAGCAACCGAAAGGTTCTGGAAACTCTGATTGGCTACTCGCACGAGCAGGGCCTGATCGGAAAGCGGCCCAGGGTGGAGGATCTGTTCCTGAGCGTCGACCAGGGCCGCAAGCGCGGCGGAGAATTTCGGATTTAGGGTTTGCTTGATGTCATGGCCGGGCTTGTCCCGGCCATCCACGTCTTGCTTTACTCGCTGTCATAAAGACATGGATGCCCGGCCCAAGGTCGGAGCATGACCAAACGAAACGACCGGAGGACTCATGTTCGCGTCGCCAAGAATACAAACAAATTTGACGCTCGCATTCGCGCTGCTGTGTAGCCTCAACGCTGCCCAAGCGCAGGAAAAAGTCTGGAAGCATGGCATCCTCGAAGCCAAGAGCGATGCCGGCTTCATCGCGATGGTCGACAAAGGCGGCTTCGCCGCGAAGCGCGGACTGAAAGTCGAGCTTCTGCAGATAAAGGCCGGCGCGACTTTGATGAAAGCGCTGATCTCGGGCGAGATCGACAGTGTCGACATGGGCGCGGCGGAGTCGATCGTCGCCGGTGTTCGCGGCACGGGAGTGAAAATTGTCGGCTGTACCTGGCCGGGCGTTCCGCAGGTCGTTCTGGCCAAAGCCGAGATCAAGACGCTGGCCGATCTGAAAGGCAAAACGGTCGCCATTTCTTCGCCCGGATCGCTGCCCGACCTGCTGTTTCGCGGCATGCTGGACGCGGCAAATGTTCCCTTCGCCGACGTGAAGCTGGCTACCCAGGGGGCCGATCTCGATCGCTACAAATCGCTGCTTGCCGGAATTACCGACGCCGCCGTGGTATCGAATGAATTCGAAGCCGTGATGCCGTCCAACATCAGGGTGCTCGCCAAGGGCGGC
>DAISKM010000142.1:0-8001 GCA_036820945.1 Pseudolabrys sp. | reverse complement strand
GAACAGCAAAGGCAGCGAGACTGTCGCGCACAGCAAAGCGGCTAGTCAGCGGGTGCTTGCGGGCGAAGTGGTAGAGGCAACCATTTCGCCTTGTCTTGAACCGCCGCCGACGACGACGAAGGCGAACAGGGCGAGCACGGCGGTTGCGTAGATCGGAACCATGATCCCTGAAAGTTTCTTGACGTCTTGCCTATCTTCGGCCGAGAGCCTGATGCGGCCATGGTGGCACATAGGCGCCTCCTGAGTTGCGCGTGCAAGTCTATTGCTTAGCCGGCAAATTGTCTGCCCGTCTTTCCGTTGACCCTGCATCAGCCTGGGAATTCATCGATGGGCTATCTCATTGTGTTTCTGGGCGGCGGCATCGGGGCCGCGCTTCGGCATGGCTTCAATCTCGCCTTCGCGCGCCTGCTGGGCAACGCGTTTCCTTACGCGACGCTGTTCGAGAATGTCTCCGGCTCCGTCGTGATGGGGGTGCTGGTCGGGTATTTCGCCTTCAAAGGCGGCATCACGCAGCACTGGCAACTCTTTATGACCACCGGCATTCTCGGAGGCTACACCACGTTCTCGACGTTCTCGCTCGATGTGGCATTGCTGTATGAGCGCGGCGAACTGGGGCTGGCGGCGCTTTATGTGGCATTGTCGGTCGCGCTGTCGATTGGAGGTTTGTTCGCGGGTCTCGCCCTTATGCGCAACCTCGTCTAGTCCATCGCCCGCAGGCCGAGTTTATCGAGCAGCGCCATGTCACGGTCGCGGCCTGGATTCGGGGTGGTGAGCAGCTTTGGCCCGTAGAAGATCGAGTTGGCGCCGGCGATAAAGCAGAGAGCCTGCGTTTCCTCGCTCATGTCCTCGCGGCCGGCGGACAGCCGCACCATCGATGCCGGCATTGTGATGCGCGCAACGGCTATGGTGCGCACAAAGTCGAGCGGGTCGAGGGTTTTGCTGTGGGCGAGTGGCGTGCCTTCCACCCGCACCAGCATGTTGATCGGCACGCTTTCCGGATGGACCGGCAGGCTGGCGAGCGTCGCAATCATCCCGACACGGTCCTCGAGACTTTCGCCCATCCCGACAATGCCGCCGCAGCAGACGTTGATGCCCGCCGCTCGCACATGCTCCAGCGTGTCGAGACGGTCCCGGTAGGTGCGCGTAGTGATGATCTCGCCGTAGAACTCAGGCGACGTGTCAAGATTATGATTATAGTAATCAAGACCGCAGCTCTTGAGGCGCAACGCCTGCTCGGCGGTCAACATTCCCAGCGTGGCGCACGTTTCCAAGCCGAGTGCCTTAACGCCTTCGACCATCTCGCAAACTTTTTCGAGATCGCGGTCCTTGGGCGATCGCCAGGCTGCGCCCATGCAAAAGCGGGACGCCCCGCCGGTTTTGGCGGCGCGCGCTTCGTCGAGCACCGCCTTGAGATCCATCAATTTCCCCGCCGTCACAGCGGTCTCAAACTTTGCCGACTGCGGGCAGTAGGCGCAATCTTCCGGGCATCCGCCAGTCTTGATCGAGAGCAGGGTTGAAATCTGCACCTCGGAAGGATCGAAGTGTTCGCGATGCACCTGCGCGGCACGAAAGATCAAGTCAGGAAATGGCAGCGCAAACAGCTCACGAACTTCCTCGCGCGTCCAATCGTGACGCGCCGGAGACAGTGCTGACGGCAACGCGTGATGCGACAGTGACATTCCTGACCTTCGTTGCTCCCAACAGCCTGTATAGTAAAGCTGCGCTAGCGATGTGCAAGATTCACCGGATTGAGCCGTCTTTGGCGTCGTGCTATTTTGCAGCCAAGTTGGGACGTATCGCCATGAAAAAGCTTCTCGCCAGTGCCGTCATATTGGCAATTCTGAGTTCGCCTGCCTTCGCACAACTAGGGAACAAGGAAGATCCCTTGGTGGCCGAGGAAAAAGAAAAGCAAAAGCGGGCGGAAGCGCTCGACAAGCAGTACAAACAGATGATGGAACGCTCGCGTAAAGACACGGAGACGCCAAAAACCGACCCGTGGTCGAACATGCGGACGCCGAACGACGGCAAACGCTAGCCGGCGGTGCTTAGGTCGTCACGCGCTTGCTGTCCGAGCTGAAACGGCAGCCACGTTGAATATCACCAATGCCGGCGCCAGCCCCAGTATGGGCGATAGTACGGGCCGCCATAGTAAACCACCGGCGGGGGTGCGCGGTAATAAACCGGCCCCTCGACAATTTCTTCGGGTCCCTCCACCACCTGCGGAGCTTGCGCAGCTGGCCGATGCGCCGGAGCCGCGACTGCGGCAGCCCGCTGTTGCGGCACGCGCCCGGTCATGTCGAGCCCGGATTGAATCGCGAAGCCCTTTTTGTCCTGCCAGCTGATCTCGCACCAGCCCTCCTCACATCCGCCGGCGTCGACCAGGCTGCCACCCGGAATCTTGGCAACGATCTCGCTCCCGGTGCCGGGTGCTGCGCGAAGATTTAGCGTCGAGCCGACATAGGCTGGCTTCGCCAATGCCGATGTCGCGAAGCACGCGATTGATAAACCCACAACATATGCAAGTTTCATGGCTTGCTCCCGTCCCACTCGCCTTCCACTGCGGTGAAAAGGCGGGAGACTTTCCGCCCCGAAAACGGCGGGATCGCGGCGACCCAAGTCTTGTGGGGAACCGTCTACGCCTTCCAGCAATCTATTGAGGGTCTTGGCGAATTGACGCGTAAGCTACAGGGCCTCGACGAAAGAAACCATTCTCGCGCGCTCCATTGCGTCCGGCAGGCGTCCGCGCATCGCGCCAAGATTATCGATCACGTGTTTCGAATCGCCGGTTCCCGGAATCACGGCGGTCACCCGTGTATCGGCGAGCAGATACTTCAGGAAGAACTGTGCCCAGCTGCCGGCAAATCCGCTCGCCCAATCGGGAATTGTCTGACCCCGCACCGCGCGGAACAGCTGGCCGTTGCCAAATGGAATCGCCGTCACGACGCCTGCCTTCACGTCGGCTGCCAGGGGGAGAATGCGTTTCTCGGCCTCGCGAACATCGATCGAGTAGTCGATCTGCACAAAATCGGGTTTCTCCCGACGAAGCACCGCCTCGACGGCCGGAAAGTCTCGGTGGAAGGTCGATGTCACGCCGATGTAGCGGCATATGCCTTGCGACTTCCATTCCCTGAACTTTGCCAGTGACTGACGCTGCTTTTCAACGTTGTGCAGCTGGAGAAGGTCGACCTTTGCGGTCTTCAGGCGGTTCAGCGACCGTTTGAGTTCGGAGGGGTCGGGACTCTCGAGCTTGGTGGCGATAAAAATCTTGTCGCGCAGATTTGAGCCGGCGATTTCCGCGCCCATGACGATTTCCGCATCACCATAGGTTGACGCGGTATCGATAATTCGGCCGCCATTCGCAACCAAAGCCTGCACCACTGCCGCAGCTTTGGCACGCGTTGCTTCGTTGGCGTTGTCGAAAATCCTGGCGGTGCCAAGGCCGACAGCCGGGACAAGTTCGCCGCTGCCCGGAATGGCGCGCATCAGAAGCGAATCCGTCTGCGCCACAGCGGGGCGCGCCAACAGACTTGCTCCTGCCAAAACAGCAAATTCACGCCGGGTCAAACCGGTATTCACGATCAGTCTCCGTAACGGGTGTTTCGCGGGATTGGGCGGAACGCTTTTCCTGTGCGCGGCCAAGGGCCAGCGAGAGCACGAACCATCCCGCTGCCACCGGCAGCGAGCAGAGCGCTATCGCGCCCAGCTTCAGTCCCAACGCTTGTAGGGTGTCGAAGATCCAGCCTGATAACGCATCGGAACCGCGATAGATAACCACGTCGACGAGATTCTTCGCCTTATATTTTTCCTCCCGTGTCACCACGGTGAACAGCAAATGGCGGGCGGGGTTCGCGATTGCAAAGTTCATCCACCGCTGAACGACCTGGACCGTCATGACGACAACGAGCGTTGGCATCACCGCAAGGACGGCAAAGCCGACGATATAAACGGCCGGCAACATCGCCGCTGCCAAACCTGTGCCGACCCGCTTAAGCAATTGCCCCGTGACCAGCACCTGCGTGATCAGCGTCAATATGCTGACTGCAAGATCGATGCTGGCAAAGATGCGCGTTTGCTGACCGGCCGACTTGACCGCCTCGGAAATAATGTGCGCCTGCTCGAAGTAGAGGATGGTCGCGGCGTAGGACAACAACGCGACCCAGATGCCTATACCCAGCATGTAAGGCGAACGGACCAGCTCCGGGATCGCTGCAAATGCGCTGCCGCCGATATTGTGCGTCGTGGTCTTCGGCCCGGCGTGTACCCCTGCTGCGCGCTCAAGGCGATAGATACAGAACACAGCCAATTCGAGGAAAACTGCGGCGGCGATCATCAGGTTTACCGGCCCCAATGGGACCGACAGCCAGATCGTGATGATCGGACCCAGCAATGCGCCGGCCGTGCCACCTGCGCCGATAAATCCGAACAGTCGCTTGCCCTGCTCGGACGTGAAGAGGTCCGCCATGAACGACCAGAACACCGCCACAGCGAAGAGATTGAACACGCTGACCCAAACGAAAAACACGCGCGCAACGATGGCGGTCTCGATGTCGAAGGTGAGCAGGATCCAGAACAACACGAGATTGGCAACGAAGAAGTGATAGACAATCGGAATGAAACGCGCGCGCGGCAGCCGCGCGACCAGCGCGCCGTACAGAGGCTGTGCGGCCAGCAGCGTGACGAAGGTGGCAGTGAAGAGCCAGGGCAGATTCTTCACCCCGCCGGCGATTCCCATCTGATCGCGCAGGGGCCGCAACACGTAGTAGCCGGCAAGCAGTGCAAAAAAATACGCAAACGACCACAGGGCGGCCGCGCGCTCCTTCGGCGTCGCCGGCATGATGCGCCCCAGCCAGCGTTCAATAAAATTCATGGCAAGGACAGCTTCTGCTTCAGCTCCGCGGCGGTCACCTGCTGTCCATACCCGGGTTGACCGCGCTGAAAGCGCCGCGCGTCGGCAAGCGTGCCGACCGTCACCGGATCGAACCCGGCATCGCGCACAAGAGCCGCCGCAACCTGCACAGCCTTCGGATCATCACCGGCGATGGGGATGGCAAGCTTCGGGTCCGGACGGTTCGCCTCTCGTGCAAACACTGCATATGACATTGTGTTGAATGCTCGCACCACGTGCACGCCTGGAAAATATTTCTGCGTGGTGATGCCGATGCCGTTTTGCTCGACTTCATCGGCAATGGCGCCATCGCGCGCCTGAACCGCGTTGCAGGCATCGAGCATGACTTTGCCTTTCATCGCGGCGGAATAGTCCCTGCCAATCTGTGGAATCGCGCCGTAGGGCACCGCGATGAAAAGGACATCGCCAAATGCAACGGCCTGCTCCACCGAGCCTGCCTGTGCAAGGCTGCCGAGCTTCGCCACCATGCCCTTCAATTCCTCGGGGTGACGCGAGGAAAACAGCACCGGGTGGCCACTCTTGACCCACAGCCCCCCGATCGTGCCGCCAATATTGCCTGAACCAATGACGCCGATACGCGAGGGCGAACCACCTTGGGCCCTCGCAGGCGCCGGCTGCAAAATCGTCCCCAGCATCAGGACGCCACCGGCACCCAGCAGTGCGCGGCGGTCAACTTGGAAAAAATTCTGCTTGCGCATCGATTAACTCCAACACAGTGGTCGTTCGCATCTTTGCAACGGATAGTGCCGGAATCTTCTCACGGTTGCGTGAGGTCGACGGGCTATTGGCGGACGGCGGTGCGCAGGAACTCGCCGGGAAAATTTCACGTTCCGGTAGATGAGCCTTTCGTTGACCAGCTGATGGTCTTGTAATTGAAACCCATTTCGATTGTCGGCTTGATCACCGCGAAATACGGGGAAATATCGAAGTCGCGCGGACAATAAAGTGAGCTGTCGCGAATGTGATAGATCTCGCGCCGCGCCTTGGCGCTCTCGACGCGCTCGATCGCCGGCAAGATCGGATAGCCGATCCGGGCGAAAGCCTGCGCTATGAGCGCCGAGCAGATGAGCTTGGTGGGATCGCCGGAGCCAAGCGCGATCATCCGGCGGCGGAAGCGTTGCGGCACCGGCAGCGGCACCAGGTAGCGGCCAAGGTCGACGATGTTCTTGAGATCGTATTGCAGCCCGATGCGTTCGACCGCGTAGTCACAGACAGCCTGGCGGTCTTCAGGGGACAATCCAACCGGACGGCAGATGCGGGTGTGATATTCAAAATATGTGGACAGCGGAACGCAGATGATGCCCGCTTCCATGTTGGATTCCACAAGGTCGCAGGGCTCACCGCTCGACGTCGCCTGACCCTCGACCGGACCGACATACAGCGCGGCATGCGACCAGGTCGACTGGGTCAGATACTTGATCACGCCGGCAATGTGGGTACGGCCTTCGATCAAGAGGATGTCGCCGGGCTTGATGAGAGCTTTCAATGCCGCCGGATCGGTTGGCGTGAACGGCTCGTATCCGGTGGCGGGCTTTTGCAGATAGGCGGCAATATGCCGCCCGACGCGATCCAGCATCCATGTCATGGGCGAAATCCCCGGCCAGCAACACGGTCAGGATATCAATTCCGTCATCGTTCGCGAAAGCGGATGACTGCAATCGTTGGATGGCCGACTTCCGGCTTGGTTCCCGAGCTATTCGGCCGCGACTTGCCGCGCTTCAGCCGGCTCGACCTTTGCCGCGCAGAACTTGAATTCCGGAATCTTTCCGAATGGATCGAGCGCCGGGTTGGTCAGGATATTTGCCGCAGCTTCCACAAAGGCAAACGGAATGAATACGACGCCGTCCGGGATGCCATCGTCCTGCCGCGAATTGAGCTCGACTTCGCCGCGGCGCGTGGTGACGCGCACCATGTCGCCCGGCTTGATGCCGAGCTTGGCAAAGGTGCCGCGCGAGAGTGAAGCAACCGCAGCCGGTTCCAGTGCATCAAGGACGGTGGCGCGGCGCGTCATTGCGCCGGTGTGCCAGTGCTCGAGCTGACGCCCGGTGGTCAGGATGAACGGATACTCGTGATCGGGTGTCTCGGCCGGCGGTTGCAGCTTTGCCGCCACCAGCTTGCCGAAGCCGCCGGGTCGCGGGAAGCCCTTGTCGAACACCACGTCACGCCCCGGCTTGTCGATCGCGTCGGCGGGATAAGTCACGGCACTTTCGCGCTCGACCCGCTCCCATGGAATGTTGTCGAGCGAAGGCATCAATGACGCCATCTCGGTATAGATCTCACCGGGGTGCTTGTAGTTCCAGTTGAGTCCGATCCGTCGCGCAAGTTCCTGGGTGATCCACCAGTCAGGCTTGGCATCGCCAGGCAATGGCAGCGCCTGACGGCCCATCTGCACCTGGCGGTTGGTATTCGTAACGGTGCCGTCTTTCTCAGGCCATGCGGAGGCCGGCAGAAATACATCGGCATAGACAGCTGTCTCGGTCAGAAACAGGTCCTGCACCACCAGGTGTTCGAGGTGCGCGAGCGCCTCGCGCGCGTGATTCAAATCCGGGTCTGACATCGCCGGGTTTTCGCCCAGGATGTACATGCCTTTGATCACGTCGGCATGGACGGCATCCATAATCTCGACGACGGTGAGCCCCTTTTTCGGATCAAGCTTCGCGTTCCATACGCTTTCGACCTGGGCGCGGATTTCGGGATTTTCCACTGACCGGTAGTCCGGGAAGAACATCGGGATGAGCCCGGCATCTGACGCGCCCTGCACGTTGTTCTGACCGCGCAGCGGATGCAGGCCGGTGCCCGGGCGACCGATCTGACCGGTAATCAGCGAAAGCGCGATCAGGCAGCGGGCGTTGTCGGTGCCGTGCGTGTGCTGCGATACGCCCATGCCCCAGAAAATGATGGCGCTTTGCGCCCGCGCATAGGTGCGCGCCACTTCGCGTAAGGTGTCGGCGGGGATGCCGCAGATCGGCGCCATTTCCTCCGGCGTGAAATCCTTGATGGTCTCGGAGAACGGGCCGAAGCCTTCCACATAAGTCTGGATGTACTGCGGGTCGCAACGTTTCTCGGTGACGATGACGTTGAGCATGGCGTTAAGC
>DAISKM010000141.1:0-8144 GCA_036820945.1 Pseudolabrys sp. | reverse complement strand
GAAATTAAGCTATATGCAACGTCGCCGCTTCGTTCGAGATTGCATCAAGCGCTGAAAGCCCAAAGGTCTCGGTTGAGGCTTGGTGGGCGGCCGGTCCGAGAGCCATCCAACCTTGGCCCGACGCGCTCATTGTGTCACGGTGCATCCGAGCGGAATTCGAACACGAAATTCCGTGCCCGACATAATGAATAGATTTGCGGTGTTTTCCGAAGACAATTGCCAGTAATCGCGGCGCCAGCCGGGAGCACATCATGAGTTCCGATCGCCGTTCAAAGACCTCCGCAGCCAACAGTGAGCGTCCGACCCGGGAAGCGGCCGAAGATGCGGTTCGCACGCTTATTCGGTGGGCCGGTGATGATCCGCGCCGGGAAGGCCTCCGCGGCACCCCGGCTCGCGTCGTTCGCGCGTATGAAGAATGGTTTGCCGGATACTTCGATGATCCGCGTGAATATCTGCAGCGGACTTTCGAGGAAGTGGCGGACTATGACGAAATGGTCCTGTTGCGCGACATCCGGTTTGAATCACATTGCGAGCATCATATCGCGCCGATCATCGGGCGCGTGCACATCGGCTATCTTCCACGCAAGCGTGTTGTCGGGATTTCAAAACTCGTGCGCCTGGTCGACGTTTTTGCCAAGCGGATGCAGGTTCAGGAAAAGATGACGGCGGAGATCGCATCCTGTCTTAACAGCGTCCTCAAGCCGTCAGGAGTGGGGGTCGTGGTCGAAGGCACCCATGAGTGCATGACGACGCGGGGGGTTCATAGGCCCGACGTAACGATGGTCACGAGCCGCATGCTCGGCGTATTCCGCACGAACTTCAAAACTCGCCAGGAATTCCTTGCGGCCATCAAACTCAGGCACACGATCGACGACGGCTCTCTCTAGCGCCGCGGGCCTAATTCAAGTGTGGTCCAGGGCCTGCCGCCTCAAGAACGGCAGCCCGCCATTCGCGCTTAATCGGCAGGATTGGCGGCATCGGAGCGACGTCCGGCTCCGCCGTTGGCGCGGCGATCGATTGGATGTTCTCGGTCCGCGATCCTCTGCGCATGAACAGGTTATAGATCACCCATTGCGCACGGTGACGTTTGCCGCTCAGCGGAAACCGATTGGCGATTGAGGACTTCGTATAGAAATTTCGATAGGCGCGATCTACCCCGATACGAAGTTCATCCCCCGACATCTGCGCCGGACGATAGACGACATGCCCCTGGTCATACATCGTCCAATCGAAAGAAACGATGCGATTGGCTTTCTTCATCTCGTACCAGGTCAGCGTGCCGGGGTACGGCGTCAAAGTCGAATAAGCCACGGCGTCGTATTTGGCGTCGATATTGAATTTGACCGTGTCATCGAACACCGACAGGGTGTCGCCATCGAATCCGTACATGAACAACCCAAACACCATGATGCCGTAGGAGTGAACCTTTTCGACCAGCGCGGCGAAAGTTTCGGGCCTGTTAACGTGCTTGTGCACGCTTGTGAGAGTAGAGCGGGAAATTGACTCAAAACCGATACTCAGCAGCGTGCAGCCGCTTTCGGCCGCGAGCTCAAGCATGCGGTCGTCCTGCGCCAGCTTCGACGTCACCCCGGCCTGCCAATGGATATTCCGCCCTTTCAGGGCGCGCATGACCTCTTTCGGTCGCTCAGGCGTGCCAAAAAAATCGGCGTCGTTGATGGAGATAGTGCGCGAGCCGCAGTTTTCCATCTCGTGAATCACTTCGTCGACCGGACGGTAACGAAATTTGAGGCCGTTCATAAGCGGCTCGGCGCAGAACGTGCAGCCTTGATGGCATCCGCGTGAAGTCTGGACAAAAGTGCGGTTGACGTAGCGATGCTTCTTCAGCAGATCGTAGCGCGGCATCGTTAAGCCGGCCATCGGGTGCAATTTGCAGGACTTGTACGTTCCTCGCATTTGCCCCTCGCGGAGATCGTCGAGCAACTTGTCGATCACGAGCTCCACTTCGCCAACGACAACAGCATCGCAATGCTTGAGCGCTTCCTGTGGCATGAAGCTTGGATGAACCCCGCCCATGACCACCGGGACACCCTTGGCGCGGAACTGGTCGGCAATCTCGTAACCACGGTTGACGTAACTCGTCATTGCGGAGATTCCGACAAGGTCCGCTTGCAGATCAAAATCGATGGTCTCGATGTTCTCGTCTGTCAGCACCACTTCGTACTGATCCCGGGGAATGCATGCGGCCACCGCAAGCAATCCGGCGAGTGGCGAGTAGAGCGCCCGGTTCAAATAGAGCGGCCGTGTGGTCAGGGAATCGGTTTTCGGATTGATGAGGTGGATGACGCGAGAACGCACCAAAATCTCCTCTGCCAGGACCAATACAATCGTTTCAATGATGTCTCAGCGGACTTGTTCCTTCCACCTGAATAAAAGCTGGAACTGTTCCGGCCAAGCGCCGCCCGAGCGCGTCGTCCCCGCAGCGCGCTCAGGCGGTCTGCTCGCCGCCCCGTCCCTAGTTGATTACGTCAAGTTTGACCTTCGCTATTCCCTTTCCAACGATTCCCAAAGACTCTGCGGCAGAATAGGACACGTCGACAACGCGGCCCCGCACATAGGGACCGCGGTCATTGATGCGAACCGTGACGGAGCGGCCGGTGGCGACGTTAGTGACGCGCAAACGAGTGCCGAAAGGCAGCGACTTGTGAGCTGCCGTCAATGCACGTGGATTGAACTTCTCGCCGTTCGCGGTCAGCTGTTCGTCAGAGTAGAAGCTGGCGACCCCGTGCGATGCAAATTGTGTTTCGATCGGCCGCTTGAATGGGGTGTGTCGTACCCTTCTCGCCGCCACATGCCTGATGGTTCCTACGGTTGGTTCAACATTGTTCACCAGCGCAGCCTGGCGTCTCGAATTGTGTAAGCCGGATTTGTCGCCGACGGTGGTGTATTGGTTGCAGCCAGCGAGCGCGATCGTTGCGATGGCCACGGGGGCAAAGCGGGCAAAATTACGAAACCGCGCGGATGCGATAGATTTGACGAAAAATTCCGTCTCGGCGTTGTACGACACTACGGTACAACCAAACGACATGTCGCGGTCCCCGTTTCCCGAAATCCGACAGGCAATCGGGGCGGCACCGTGGCCGGATTAAAGCGAAGTATGGCGCGGCTCTATTTTGACTTTCGGTGTGATTGTTTTGTCACAACGCTTCTTCACGCCGCCATGCGGGAAGAGTGGGCGGTTGAGAAAATGTCGCGGCGCTGTCCAGGTGCGTTAAGCTCGACGGTATTTAGCGACCGACCTCGCGAGCAGTTACACGAACCTCTTGGGTCATTCCCACATCCACCGAAATAAAAACGACGCGCGCTGAAAGCGCGCGCCGTTTTTGCATCCAGTCGTTCTATCAATCGATGATTTGCACGACCGTGCGATTGGATGGCTCAACCAGGTACACGCGGTCATCCGAATAGAGGTAACGATATTTCGAAAGCTTTGGCCCCCAGGTGGAAGGCACTGCTCTCAATTCTACATCAGCCGGCAACGTCGCCCCGACTGCAATCCTCTCTTTGACCCTCACGGGTGCCACTCGTTCCTTCACAACGTACTCCTTGATGACAGTGCGTTGTTCAGGCTCGACGATCAAAGTTCCGGCGGGACCGACACCAACGGTCTGTGCCAGCGCCTGCGTGCTTGCGAACACGGCCAGTACGCTCGCCGCCATTAATGCGCGCTTCATTGTAACGCCTCCAGTTCTGGGCAAGATCGCCCAGTGGTGGAAACGTCCAATGCCGTGCACAGTTCCGGCCCGCATCATGAAACGAGTTCGAACAGGCGACGGTTTTTTTGGAACGTGATCCGTCAGCGCTGAAGTTGGCGACCGTCACCCTAAACGGAGGTTTTGACGCCCACGCCGTGTCCCTTCAACGCGCTGCCGATCTCATCGAGAATCGCTGGATCGTCGATCGTCGCGGGCATCGTCCACGAATCGCCGTCTGCAATTTTCTTGATCGTGCCGCGCAGGATTTTTCCCGAGCGCGTCTTCGGCAGTCGCGCCACGGTTATTGCGATCTTGAACGCGGCAACCGGACCGATTTTCTCGCGTACCAGTGCGACGATTTCCTTCTCGATCTCAGAAGGCGGCCGGTTGACGCCGGCCTTCAGCACGATGAAGCCGCACGGCACCTCTCCTTTCAGGTCATCCTTGATGCCAAGCACGGCGCATTCGGCAACATCGGGGTGGCTGGCCAACACCTCCTCCATGCCGCCGGTCGAAAGCCTGTGACCGGCGACGTTGATGATGTCGTCGGTCCGGCTCATCACGAAGATATAGCCGTCTTCGTCCTTGTAGCCGGCATCAGCCGTCTTGTAGTAGCCCGGAAATTCCGCGAGGTAGCTTTCCGTAAATCGCTGATCCTGCTGCCACAGCGTAGGGAAACAGGCCGGCGGCAGCGGCAGCTTCACCACAATTGAGCCGATCTTGTTCGCCGGCTGCACGTTGTTCGCTTCGTCAACGACGTCGATCGCATAGCCCGGCATTGGCACACAGGCTGAGCCGTAGCGCACGGGTAGAGCACCGAGGCCAACCGGATTGCCGGCGATGCACCAGCCCGTTTCGGTCTGCCACCAATGATCGATGACCGGCACATTCAGCACTTCCTCCGCCCACTGGATGGTCGGCGGATCGGCGCGCTCGCCGGCAAGGAACAAGACACGGAATTTGGAGAGATCGTATTTCCTGATCAGCGCGCCCTTGGGATCTTCCTTCTTGATCGCGCGGAACGCGGTCGGCGCCGTGAACAGCGACACCGCGCCATGTTGCGAAATCACCCGCCAGAATGCGCCGGCGTCAGGCGTGCCGATCGGCTTGCCTTCATAGAGGATCGAGGTGCAACCGTGAAGCAGTGGCGCATAAACAATGTAGGAGTGGCCAACCACCCAGCCGATGTCGGAGCCCGACCACCACACTTCGCCGGGTGAAACGCCATAGAGATTCTGCATCGACCATCTGAGGGCGACCATGTGCCCGCCATTGTCGCGCACGACGCCCTTC
This sequence comes from Pseudolabrys sp., assembly GCA_036820945.1. GTDB lineage: Bacteria > Pseudomonadota > Alphaproteobacteria > Rhizobiales > Xanthobacteraceae > Pseudolabrys. The sequence continues at coordinate 3,138 of DAISKM010000141.1, read as the reverse complement.
GGAATTCCGGTCGTGCCCGACGTGTACAGAATGTAGAGCGGATCGGTAGCGGCAACCGGCACGCATTCGCTGGTCTTGGCGTAGTTGACCGCGTGTTCCCACACCGTGCGCCAGTCATGATCGCGGCCCGCGACGAGCGGCGCCTCGCATTGCGGACGCTGCAGGATCATGCAGGCCTGCGGCTTGTGCTTCGCGATATTGATCGCCTCGTCAAGCAGCGGCTTGTACGGAATGACGCGGGACGGACCTTCGATACCGCAGCTGGCCGAGAGGATCACCTTGGGCTTGGCATCGTCGATCCGGGTGGCGAGCTCTTTCGCGGCAAAGCCGCCGAACACCACCGAATGGATCGCCCCGATGCGTGCGCAGGCGAGCATGGCAAAGACCGCCTCCGGCACCATCGGCATGTAAATGATGACGCGGTCACCTTTTTGAACGCCGAAGTCGCGCAGCATTGCACCGAGTAACTGGACTTCAGACAACATCCGGCCATAGGTGAACGTCTTAAGCGTGTTGGTGACCGGCGAATCGTAGATCAGTGCAGGCTGGTCGTTGCGCCCCGCGAGCACGTGACGGTCCAGCGCGTTGTAACAGGTATTGCATGTGGCGGCGGCGAACCATCGCCCGTAAATGCCGGCGGAAGGATCGAAGATCTTCTTCGGTTTTTCGTACCAGTCGATGTCCGCGGCCGCTTCTGCCCAAAATGCCTCTGGATTGCGCTGCCATTGCGCATAAACATCGTGGTAGCGACTGGTGCGGGCGTCCATCGGCGTTCCTCCTGCACTTATTGTGTCGCCATCGGAGCAAGCAAACAAGCGGCAACGCAGCCGATGCAGGCGGCTGCAGCCTCAGCCTGCGAACAGCAAGCGATCACGACATTTGTAATCGTCCGGCTTGAAACTGGCCTCCCACCATGCCGGCTTTCCGGGCGCCAGCGGTTCGGCAAGGTCCCTCGCCGCGGGCTTCGTCTTCGCGTTTTTCATGCGATTGCGGAAGCCATAATGGTCGAAAATGCTCACGGCCTGGACGGCGTACGCAATTACAACCTTGGCATCGCGAATCTCGATGAGGTTGTCGCCATTGCCCTCTTCACCCCCTGCCGCAAGGTTGGAAGATCCAGTGAAAGCTACCGGGTTGTCGCCATTGAAATCGCAGATGACGAACTTGTGGTGCATGTGAATGCCGCCGCCACCCGTCCATTCCGCCTTGAATGGTTCCGGCAGGTTCTTGGTGAGGGCTGCTGGACCAAATGGAATCGGGCCGCGGCCCGGGAGTTGAACCATGAGAGTCTGCGACTTGGGCTTGCCGGCCATATTGGCCACGCCCATCACTAGCATCTTTTTCGGATCGAGCGCATCCAGAGCCTTGTCGGCTGGCCCGGTTTGCGCGCCGCGGAACGCGATGGCGTAAAACACGGATTTCTTTGCGCCTTCAATGGCCTCCGCTACCGGGTTCATCGACAGAGCCGCCTTCTTGTGCGGCGAGAAACAGAAGCGATAGGTCCCGGCGTCCGGCAATGCTTTTTCGAACCATTGTTTCGCGATCGGTTTGCCGGAAAATCCTGTCGCCTTCGGGAACGCGGCGTCGAACACGTCGGCATAGAGCCTCGCGACATCCGCATCGCGGAACAGCAGTATATTGTTGTTCTGAATGTAGAGTCCCCCGAGCGAGAAATTGGTCGAGCCGGTGGCGACCGCAAACGGCTCAGAAGCATTGCCGCTCTTGCGCCGCGCGATGATGATCTTGTTGTGCTGAAGGCCGGAAAAATGATGTCGCGCGACATTGGAGACACCGGCTGAACCGGCGAGACGTTTGGCCGCATTGCTCTCATCGCTCGCCGGCTTGCCATGCTTGTCTGAGTCGTCGATCACGATGCGCAGCCGCGGCCCAAAGGTCTCAAGAGGGCGCACGATTTCCGGATTGGACAGATCGTAGGCGAACACGTCGAGAAGGACCGACGGATCCGCCGCGCATTCGTCGAGAAACCCGAACAGGATGCGGCGCGCCTCGAAGCCAAGCCACGGATAGGGCTTCCCATCGTCCTCGAAAGGGGCGGTATCGAAACCAAGCTGCGGCTTGCCGACCGGCGGCATTATCTTGCGCTGGTTTGGAAAGTTGCGCTCGTAGGCCTGCGAGCTGGCGAAGCCTCGCGTGAAGCCGAGATTGAGAAATGTCCCACGCGTGGCACGATGGGCACCGATCGTCGCGCGCGTTGTGGCCCTGGCAATGGGCGGCTTGTTGCCATTCCAGAACATCGCCGACACCTGGTAGGTCACGGGGCCATCGAGCGGGACACTGGGAACATGCGCCCAGCGAAACATCTGGATGGGTGAGCGCATCGATGTGCGCTCGGTCAGAGCGATTTCCTTCTTGGCCGCCTTTGCCGCGAGCCTCACGCGCTTGAACGTGAGGAAGTTGAAGACGTCACGCGGCTGGGTGGCGTTGCCGACGAAGTACTGAATGCCAAAGCCGACAAAGTCCGGTTTTTTCAGCGACTCGTCGATATCAAAGGCGAGCAGGACCATGTCCTCGCCACGATAGAGCTTCAACGCAAGACCGTCGGTCGCGTTGCTCGCGATATAGTCTACGGGCATCCGTCGCGCCCATCCCGTCGGATGTTCAGAACTCGTAGTTCATGGTCGGTCGGGCAGATTGTCTATCGGCACATTTCGCTGTTCAATAGTATCGTGAAGGCGCGGGAATAGCCGATGGCAAAAACGCCCTACGATATCGATCTCGACCGCAATCCGGCCAACTATCAGCCATTGACGCCGCTCGGCTTCCTTGAGCGCGCCGCTGCCGTCTTTCCTGATCATACTGCAATCATCCACGGACCGATGCGGCGCACATATGCCGATTTCTACGCCCGCGCGCGGCGGCTCGCCTCGGCGCTGGCAAAGCGCGGCATCAAGCGCGGCGATACCGTCTCGGTTCTGCTTGCCAACACGCCAGCGATGCTTGAGGGCCACTACGGCGTGCCCATGTGCCAGGCCGTGCTCAACACGTTGAACACGCGCCTCGACGCGCCGATCATCGCCTTCTCGCTGGATCACGCTGATACAAAGGTGCTGATCACCGACCGCGAATATTCCAAGGTGATGAAGCAGGCCCTCAGCCTCTGCAAAGTCAAGCCGATAG
>DAISKM010000140.1:534-8198 GCA_036820945.1 Pseudolabrys sp. | reverse complement strand
GAACTTTGAGGTAGTCGTCGAGTCGATCGAGCCGCTCTTCCCAGAGCCGGCGATACTCCTCGAGCCATTGGTCGGCTTCCCTGAGCGCGCGCACATCGATCTTGCAAGGACGCATCTGTGCGTCCCGGCCACGCGTGATGAGCCCGGCGCGCTCGAGGACCTTCAGGTGCTTGGAAACCGCAGGCAGGCTCATGTCGAACGGTTCGGCGAGCTTCAGCACGGATGTCTCGCCAAGCGCGAGCCGCGCCAGGATCGCGCGCCTCGTGGGGTCGGCAAGGGCCGCGAATGTGCCGCTGAGACGATCGGTCGCCATGATCGAATTAAACCAGTTAGTTAATTAACTTATTAGTTAAATACAGGAACAGACCAAGCCACGTCAAGGAGAGCCAGACGGAATTTATTTTGATTGCAATGATTGCAATGCAATCAATTCGTGCTATAATATTGTAAGTTAATGAGAATTCCATGGCATCCCTCACCGTTCGTCAGCTCGATGAACAACTGAAGAAGCTCCTGCGCCTGCGGGCGGCGCGCAGCGGACGTTCGGTCGAGGACGAGGTGCGCACGATCCTGCGCGAGGCAACTGAGACAGCGCCAGATGAGGCGCCAGTTTCACCAACGACAAAGCCACAGAGAAAAATTGCGCGAGCTCAAACGCCAGGCGGCGCCAGACGCGTGCTGCTCATCATCGGTGGCGGCATCGCGGCCTATAAATCACTGGATCTGATCCGGCGGCTGAAAGAGCGCGACATTGCCGTGCGCTGCATCCTGACCAAAGCGGCAGAGCAATTCGTGACTGCGCTGTCGGCAAGCGCGCTTGTGGGGGAGCGCGTCTTTACCGACCTGTTCGATCCTGCGAGCGAATTTGACGTCGGACACATCCGGCTCGCACGCGAGACTGACTTGATCGTGGTTGCTCCGGCGACCGCCGACTTGATGGCAAAATTTGCGGGCGGACACGCCGACGACCTCGCCACTGCTGTCTTGCTGGCAACAACTGCAAAGATACTTCTCGCGCCGGCGATGAACCCGGGCATGTGGGCAAACAAGGCCACGCAACGCAATCTGACGGAACTTGTTGCCGATGGTGTTGGGCTCGTCGGTCCGAGTGAAGGCGAGATGGCTGAAGCCGGCGAACGCGGGATAGGCCGTATGGCAGAGCCACTGGAAATCGCCAACGCTGCGGAGAAAATCCTTGGCGCCCAAGGTGCGCCGGTGCTGCTTGGCCGGCGCGTGCTGATCACTTCGGGGCCCACGCATGAACCGATTGACCCGGTTCGCTACATCGCCAATCGCTCATCGGGAAAGCAAGGCCACGCAATTGCCGCTGCTGCTGCTGCCGCCGGCGCCGATGTCACGCTGGTGAGCGGTCCTGTAAATGTGCCTGACCCGCCGGGCGTCAAGGTGATCAAAGTCCAGACGGCGCGCGAAATGCTGCAAGCGGTCGAACGCGCGCTGCCGGCCGATATCGCGATCTTTGCCGCCGCCGTTGCCGACTGGCGCGTGGCCAACGCCGGCGAACAGAAGTTAAAAAAGCAGCCTGGGAAAACCATTCCCCAGCTTGCGCTGGTCGAAAATCCGGACATTCTTGCAACGATTGCGAAGCGGAAAATACAGCGGCCGACATTGGTGATCGGCTTTGCCGCCGAAACTGAAAATGTGGCTGCCAATGCGAAAGCGAAGCTCGCCAGCAAAGGCTGCGATTGGATTTTGGCCAACGATGTTTCGCCGCAGTCGGGGGTGATGGGCGGAGACCGCAACACCATCACGCTTGTGCGCGCATCTGGTGCCGAAGTCTGGCCACCGCAGAGCAAGGATGAAGTCGCAGCCATGCTGGTCGCTCGTATTGGGGATGTTCTTAAAGGGGAGAAGCGGTGAACAACCCCGTAGTGCGCATGATGCGGCTGGCGCACAGCGAGGGCTTGACCCTGCCGGACTATCAGACTGCCGGGGCCGCCGGGCTCGACCTGTTCGCCGCGATACCCGACACCAAACCTTTGACGCTTCGCCCCGGTGGACGCGCGCTGGTGCCGACTGGCATCGCGATCGCACTTCCGGCGGGTTACGAAGGCCAGGTGCGACCACGCTCAGGGCTTGCGACACGCCATGGTCTCACCATCCTCAATGCTCCCGGCACGATTGACGCCGATTACCGTGGTGAGATTCAGGTTGTGCTCGCAAATCTCGGCAACGAAGACGTAACGATCACAAGAGGCATGCGCATTGCTCAATTGGTGATCGCGCCGGTTGCTCGTGCTCAAATCGTGGAAGTCGCGTCTCTCGACGAAACGGTACGCGGAAGCGGCGGCTTTGGTTCAACCGGAAGTTGACCTGTGATCTCCACCATTCGTAGGTAGACGGATGCGGCACTGTAGCCTAATACCACTCACGTACGCTGCTACCATGAGTGGTTCGTCAAATGACTCTGGTGTCCAGAAAGGGCATCCTGGCAATTGCTGCGGTCATCGATGTTGCAATGAATGCTCGCACGCGCCCGGTGTCGGCTAAGTCACTGGCAGCCCGTCACCGGTTGCCACCTCGCCACCTCGAGCCGCTGCTGCAAGCGCTGGTACGCGATGGCATCCTGAGGGGAATTCGGGGGCCCCATGGCGGCTACGAGCTGGGACGCGAGCGCAATCGCATCACGGCCGACGATATCCTGCGTGCGGCAACCACCGTGGATGAGGGTCGATGCGCTGCAGCCGAGCTCGGCGTTGGTAAATGAGATCGTCTGGCCCGCGCTGGCCGAAACCGAACGAACGGTTTCCGTCGCCCTCGGTCGTATCAGCATTGATGACATGGTTAGGCGTACCACCGCAGCGAAATAAGCATGCGACCCTGCCGCGCGGGGACCTGTTCACGATCTGGACTCTTTCGGCGCGATTCACCTTAGGGGTAAAGTCAATCGATTCGCGGGAAACGGCGTGGCGGACGCCGCCCCGCTCCGTTGGGGCAGGCCCGAATGCCGGAGACAATCCGGACGGCGAACAAGAGGCTGCGTTCTCGTCCGTGGCGAGGCGGATTCCTCGCCTTCGCGACCGCAAATTTCATTTTTTCCGGCTCAGCGACGAGCGCCGAGGCGCACCTAGGTGCGACCGCATTCGATGCCGTCCATCGCACCATGGCGATCCTTCGTGGCCAGGGCATCAGCCTGCTGACTTTTATCCTTGCCGTGATCGGACTGGGCCTTTTGGCTAGCGTCATTCTGCTTCGTGCGCTTAGGTCGAAAGACCGCATCGAAAGTGCTGCAAGAGACGAGATCATTGCGTTGCAAGCCGAGGCTGACCGGCTCAAAACGCTTTTATTGTCTGCGCCGCAGATCCTGGTGACATGGCCGGCAGCTTCAGAGCAGCCGGACATCACCGGCGAAACTTCGATCGTGGCGCCCGGCGCTGCGCCTGAACGCGTGCTTGCATTCGGCAGCTGGCTCGAGCCCGCCGCGGCGCAACGCCTTGAGCAAGCGGTTGAAACTTTGCGGGTCGAGGGTCGCGGCTTCGTGATGACCCTTACGACACGCACGGCGCACCCCGTGGAGGCGGAAGGCCGCGCGATCGGCGGGCGTGCCGTGCTGCGCCTACGTGACGTAAGCGGCATCGAGCAGGAGTTGCTCGACCTTGCCGCGCGGCATGACCGGCTTCTGGCCGATGTCGAAACGTTGAGAGCGTTGCTTGATTCATTGCCGGCGCCCGCATGGGTGCGCGACAATGCCGGCGAGTTGACCTTTGTGAATTCGGCCTATGCTCGCGCCGTTGAAGCTCAGAATCCCGACGATGCTGTCGCGCGACGGCTGGAATTGCTCGACCAGACGGCGCGAGCGGAGATGGCCCGCACCCGAACCGCAGCCGGAACCTACACCGGCAGGCTGCCGGCGATTGCGGCAGGAGGTCGCCGAATTTTCGAGATCATTGATGCGCCGGGCACAATCGGCAGTTCGGGCATCGCGATCGATCGCACGGATATAGAGATCATGCGCGCAGAACTCGCGCGCATGGTAGAGGCGCACCGCCGCGTACTTGATCAACTCGCGACCGGGGTTGCCGTGTTTAACGTCGACCGTAAGCTCACTTTCTATAACGCGGCGTTGCGCTCGTTATTTGAGCTTGATACCGGCTTCCTTGATCAATCGCCGACCGATGCGGCCGTGCTCGAAATTTTGCGCGGCAAGCGCAAGCTGCCGGAAGAACAGGACTTCAGGCAGTGGAAGCAACAGCTCTACGAGGCCTACCGTGCTGTCGAGGCGAAGGAGCACACGTGGCATCTGCCGGACGGCCGCACGCTGCGAGTGGTGACCACACCCAATCCCGAGGGTGGGGTCACGTATTTGTATGACGATGTGACCGAGCGGCTCGACATGTACCGCCGCTACGATGCACTGATCAAGGTGCAGAGCGAGACTCTCGATCACTTGGCTGAGGCAGTGGCAGTGTTTGGCAGCGACGGTCGTGTTCGATTGCACAATCCTGCTTTCCAGCGCATGTGGAAGCTCTCGCACGATGCACTTGAGCAGCGTCCCCATGCCGAAGCCGTGACTGCGTGGTGCCAGGCCCTGCACGACGACAATACGGTTTGGCGAAATCTTCGTGCCGCTGTAACCGCGATCGACAATCGAGAGCCCCTGGCTGCGCGCATCGAGCGGCGTGATGGATCCGTTCTCGATCTTGCAACGATGCCCTTGCCTGACGGGGCAACGCTCGTCACATTCCAGGACAGGACAGATACCGTCAATGTCGAGCGCGCACTGCGCGAGCGAAACGAAGCGCTTGAGGCAGCGGACTCGATCAAGGTCGATTTCGTGCACCACGTTTCTTATGAGTTACGCTCGCCCCTGACAAATATTATTGGCTTTGCGAATTTACTGGGCGACCCGGCATTCGGCTCTTTGACTCGAAAGCAGAGCGAATACCTCGGCTATATCACGGCCTCGACGAATGCGTTGTTGGCGCTGATCAATAATATTCTCGATCTCGCCACCATCGACGCCGGGGCAATGACGCTCAATCTTGGCGAGGTTGATATTCAGGCGAGCATGGAAGCAGCCGCGGAAGGCGTGCAGGATCGGCTGGTAAAAAACCGTATCAGGCTCGATATCCGCGCGCCGGCCAATATCGGTAATTTGACCGCCGACGAGCGGCGCCTGCGCCAGATCCTGTTCAATCTATTGTCCAATGCCGTCGGATTTTCACCACCAGGAGAGACCGTTATCCTTTTGGCTGAACGACGCCTGGATGCGGTTTTCTTCAGAGTGACCGATCACGGGCCGGGAATTCCGCCGGAGGCAATGGACAAGGTATTCGATTGGTTCGAAACGGACTCGATGGGATCGCAGCATCGTGGTCCGGGCCTCGGACTCTCGCTTGTCCGCTCCTTCGTCGAATTACACGGCGGATCAGTGACAATCGATTCCGCTCCGGGACGAGGTACAATCGTTACTTGCGCTTTCCCAGTGGAACAGGTCGCAAAGCAAACGGCGGCGTAGCAACTTACCCCCGCAGGCATTCTGGCGCAGGACCGCCCCATCCGTTTATAAAGTGCGGGCTTGTAACGGATGATTCGATGTTTTTCTCCAGTTCCGGCGGCTATAGCTTCGCAACGACACTAGCCGACGAAGCCGCGACTTACCGACTGATGACGGACGTTGCTGCCGTCCTCGAGCCCGGCGATCTGATCACGCTGTCGGGCGATCTGGGCGCTGGCAAGACCACTTTTGCCCGCGCACTGATCCGCTATCTCGCCGGCGACGACAGGATAGAGGTGCCGAGCCCGACCTTTACATTGATGCAAACCTATACCCTACCCAGCTTTACGGTCCTGCATGCCGATCTTTATCGGCTGTCTGGAGCGGGTGAGTTAGCCGAGCTCGGCCTCGAGGATGCACCCGAAGGCGCGGTAACGCTGATGGAGTGGCCGGATCGCGCCACGGGCTTCTTGCCGAGCAACCGGCTCGATATCGCCCTCACGCTTGAGCCGCAACACGGACCAACTGCACGGAGCGTGCGCATCACCGCGCACGGCAACGTCGCCCCGCGCGCCGAACGCATCCTGACCATTCGCCGTTTTCTCGATCGGTCAGACTTTGGTCGCGCTTCGCGCCGGCGGATCCAGGGTGATGCCTCGACGCGGAGCTACGAACGACTGACGCGCGACGGCGCCACCTATGTCCTTATGAACTCACCCAAGCGATCGGATGGCCCGCCTGTGCGCAATGGCAAGCCTTACAGCGCAATCGCGCATCTTGCCGAAAATGTCACCCCATTTGTCGCGATGACACAGGCTTTGCGCAGGCAGGGGCTGTCGGCGCCTGCCATCTTTGCATCGGACCGTGAGACCGGACTGCTGGTGATCGAGGATCTCGGCGAGGAGCTCGTTGTCGGGGGCGAGCCCCCGGCGCCGATTGAAATGCGCTATGAGGCCGCAACAGATCTCCTGGCAGAGCTGCATAGTGAACAGTTGCCGACGGTGGTGCCGGTCGAGCCAGGCATCGATTATCGGCTGCCACTCTACGATCTGGATGCATTTCTGATCGAGGTCGAGCTGCTGCTCGACTGGTACCTCCCCAAGCTTGACGTAAAACTTTCCGACAGCAAACGAGACGGTTATCGCGCGCTGTGGCGCGAAGCCTTAATGCCGGTCCTGGCTGGCCCGCACACGTGGGTGCTGCGCGATTTTCATTCGCCAAATCTCCTGTGGCTGCCTGAGCGTGAGGGGATCTCCCGCATTGGCCTACTCGATTTTCAGGATGCCGTGATAGGGCCCGAAGCCTTTGACGTCGCCTCGTTGTTGCAGGACGCCCGCGTGGATGTGTCGGAGGGACTGGAGATGAAGCTCCTGTCTCGTTACACGCGTGCGCGCCTCGCTGCCAATGCAACATTCGACACGCCGGCATTCGCGCGAGCCTATGCGACGCTTGGGGCACAACGCTCATCCAAGATCCTGGGAATCTTCGCGAGACTTGAGCGGCGCGACCGCAAGCCGCAATATCTGCGTCATCTCCCCCGCGTATGGACTTATCTGCAGCGTTCGCTGGCACATCCCGCGCTCGGACCGCTCGCAGCCTGGTATCGAGCCAATGTACCGCCGCTGAAAGTCTGATGCATGCCTGCAGAACTAACTAAGTCTATTCCGCGTCGCGCGATGGTCCTTGCCGCGGGACTCGGGACGCGCATGCGCCCGATCACGGATTCAACGCCGAAGCCGCTGGTGAAAATTTCCGGCAAGCCGCTCATCGATCATGTGCTCGACCGCCTTGATGAAGCAGGAGTCGAAAGCGCGGTGGTCAACGTGCATCACATGGCAGATCAGATACGGAAACATCTGTCGCAGCGACGTCGACCTCGGATCGTGATCTCTGACGAGCGCGGTGAACTACTCGGCACGGGAGGTGGCGTCAAAAAGGCATTACCGGAACTTGGCGACGCACCTTTTTTTCACATCAATTCGGACACGATATGGATGGAAGGGGTGAAGCCCAACCTCGCGCGCCTCGCGCTAGCCTTCGACCCTGCCGCAATGGATGCGCTTCTCCTGCTTGCTCCGGTCGCGGGCAGCATCGGGTACTCCGGGCGCGGCGACTTTGCCATGACCCCCGACGGGCGCCTGCGTCGGCGTGCTGATGCTGCTGGCCCACCAGGTGGGCAGCTTCTACTGCGACCTGAAGGACGAGCGCT
>DAISKM010000140.1:0-524 GCA_036820945.1 Pseudolabrys sp. | reverse complement strand
CTCCATTCGTCTATGCCGGGGCGGCGATCCTCACGCCTGCGCTATTCAAGGGCGCGCCGGACGGGAACCTTTCGCTCACGGCACTCTTCGAACGTGCCGCACAAGCGCAGCGGCTGCATGGACTTCGGCTCGAAGGTTTGTGGATGCACGTCGGCACGCCGGAAGCCATTGCTGAAGCAGAATCCGCGATCCGCACAAGCGCAGGGTAGCATTGGGCCGGATTGCCAGCCGCCCAAAGCATGTATCATTCACCGCGATGCCAGCCACCAAACCACGTGTTTTCAATATCCCCGCCTCGGCGCCGTTTTTGCGGGTCCTCATCGATTCGTTGCGCTCGGGCAAACTCGTATCAGGTTTTCCGGCGTCCGATGATCCGCTCGAACTCGCGCGGGCGACCCTTTATCTGCCGACCCGGCGCGCCTGCCGGCTGGCGCGAGATGCCTTCGGCGCCGGGCTTGACGGGCAGGCCGCGATCCTGCCGCGCATCATCGCGCTTGGCGATCTGGACGAGGATGAAATCGTCT
>DAISKM010000139.1:2292-8212 GCA_036820945.1 Pseudolabrys sp. | reverse complement strand
AGAACTGCCAGCACACCGGCAATCATGGTCGCCATGGTCTGAAGCCGGACCGAAAAAAGCAGGAAAACGGCCGAGAAAACGAGCGGAATCAGCGTGCCGCCGGAAAACCCCTGCAATACGCGAAAGGTAATGAGAGACGAAAAGCTCGTACTTGCGGCGCAGGCGATCGACGCAAGCGTGAAAACCGAGACGGCAACAACAAAAAGCCACCGCATCGTCAGCAAGCGGGTCAGGAATCCGGTGAGCGGAATCGAGATGATTTCTGCGATCAGATATGCGGTCTGGATCCAGCTCATCTGATCCTGAGCGATATCCAGTGCCTGCTGGATGGTAGCCAGCGACGTTGCGACCACCTGCACGTCCAAAATCGCCATGAACATGCCGACGCACATCATGGCGAAACCAGTCCACATCGCAGCCGGCACGGTTTCGGAGGGATGATCTTCAGTCTCGGCGACCATTCCCGCTTTTGCGCAGATGTCCGGTGCGAGCGCAAGGAGGTCGGGAAGGCCGTTGAATATGGGCGTGACCCATGGCTCCCCCGCAGCGCTTTGGATCGGGAAGTGGCGTGAAAGGAAGAAGGCCCCGATTCTGTTCGAGGCCTTCTTTGCCGCCCGGGCTACTCGTTGCCATCCTCGCTATGGATGACTTTCGGACTGCCTGATCTGTGCGTCGGCTGATGCATCCGGCGACCGCTTTGTGCATGCCGGACGGTTTGCCCGCGGCTATAGCGGGCCTCGTAGTTGGGCGCCTGGGCGTATGCGCCTGCACCACCCTGATTGTTGACGAACGGGAGAATATTCCCCGTGCCGACATCGGGATCGAAGGATTGCGCGAAGGCCGGCATTGCGATGACAGTCAGAGCAGCCGCAGTGATGAGAGTCTTTCTCATGGGTCTTCCTTTTTTGATGGTGCTGGGAGCCCGCCCGTCGCGTTTTCCTGTCCGCCGTGCATCGCCCTTTTTAGTTATGGTTGCATCGACGACAGACGTCGCCCCAACAGATGCGGCAATCAATCGTTCCGCAAATTCGCCTATTTGCTAATGCACGCGGTTGATCAAATTTTCCGGAAATCTATGTGAGCGGTTGCGGGCGGATTCTGCGGCAACCGTGAGGAATGTGAATTGTGATATGCTCGTGTGGGGTAGCAGCTATGCCTGATCGCGATCTTTCTTTGGCGGAGTCTCGTAGACGATATCCGTGAGGCTATTTCGCTCCGCTTGTTCAGCGAGACGCAGATAGGCGCGAGCCATGTTTTCGAATTCAACTTTTCGCGCGCTATCCCCCTCTGCCTGAGCCCTTGCGCTGAGCTCGGCCGCCCTCAACAGATACTCTTCTCGTTGGGTCATCCCCGACCACAAACTCCACCGGTCCCCACCGCTACAATGTGTTTTTTGACATATCGTTCCGCTTGCCTCGGCTGAAACGGAATTCTTTGTCTCAAATGCAGGCACTCGATTACCTTCAATCGAAGAGATAATTGTCGAAGCCTTCTGTTGGGTCAGCGAAAAGACTCTTTGCCGAAGGTCCGTCGTGCGATCGCGGCTACTCCACGTCGGCAGCCGGAATACGTTGCTCATGAAAGCCGCGCTCGTACATTGCATAGGCCTCGCGGACGAGGATGTGGGTCGCGACTTCGTTTTCGGTGCGCCCAAGCTTTCCGAGAGTCGCAAGAAGCACCAGGTAATTAAATGTTTCGGTTGGGAGCGTCAGACTAAGCGCCCGCGCTTCCGAGCGGTTTTCGGGTCGCGCCATGGACTACACCTCACAATTACAACGGCGTTATTATGGCATTATAACCCTTGCCGTGCGAATCGAATCGTGGAACGCTTGATTCGGCGAGGGTTTTCGCTTCGACACCAAAGCGGGACCCGCGCTTTCGGGCCGGCAGAAAGCCGGTCGGCAGGGCACCCCTGAAGCGGGGCGTCTGACTGCAGACCGGTCGTCGTTCGGCCGAAAGCGCGGACCCTGGGATCGAAATCAGAATGGCGGGCTTGCAGTCCGATCGCGGGATGCGGCTCGGTGTCCACGGCAATGCGTGCCGAACGGCACCGATTTTCGCGGTCAGCGGTGGCCCGGCATCCCGGTTCAACGCGTCGTGCGCGTTCGTGCGACCTCGTCCTGTCCGGCGGCCCAGCTGGCCGCAGCAACCGGTCACGAGGCCAACATGACCGACATCGAAGTCCCCAGCAAAAATTTCAATATGACCTGGAACGCGGAACGGGTGGCTCTTCTCAGGAGCTACGCCAATGCCGGGCTGTCCTGCGCACAAATCGCCGCCGAGATCGGAGTGACCCGCAACGCCGTTATAGGCAAGCTAAACCGGCTCGGCCTCTCGCGCGGCAGGGGCGGGGCGGGACCGCGCGCGGCCACCGTGCGACGGCACCAGGCGCGACCGCAGGTGCTGACGCAAAGGCTGGCGCTCAAAGCAGTATTCGCCTCCGAGCTCATTGCGGATCATGTGGTGAGCGCCGAGCCGTGTTCGCTGCTCAATCTCGCGCCGCGCAAGTGTCGCTGGCCCATCAGCGTCGTGGATGCGCCCGACTTGACCTTCTGCAACAACATCGCTGCGGAGGGGTGGTCCTATTGCGCAGGGCACGCGCGCATGGCGTACCGCCTTTCACCGCAGCGCGCTCACGCCATTGCTTCCCGCCGCTAAAGTATTCGCTTCAAGCTGCGTCGCGTCACGCTGGCGACGAGTCCGACTTCTAGCGAATGTTGAATGTGCCGAATGGATATTGAACGTACCGATGCCATGTTGGTCGATGTTTGCTGGCTGTTTTTTCCTTGCGTTTCTTTTCGACGGCCTTCGGCGCGTTTGCGGTCTCAACCGGTTTTGCCTGTGGAAGCTCTTGCTCGGCGGCGAAATTGACGGCGGTCACCTGCGACGGCGGCTCGGGTCGCACCTTGACTGGCGGCGGGAGGCCGACCGTTTGCGCTGTCTTCACAGCCGGGCCACTGGATTCGGTCCTGCTGTTCACCAGCATCAGCAATCCGAAGAGTACCGAACCGACAACAAGAAAATAGCGCAATACCGGTATTCGCATCTGCGTTTTCCGTCCATGGCAATTTGCGATTGACGGAGTAAGTATCAATGCGCCTCCACCGACGCTCTATTGTACTTGCGTACGCGCCCTCAATCGAAAGGGATGGCTGGCCTATACAAACGGCTAATACCGTTGAAATCTGCGATAGCGGTTGAAATCACGCGGCTCGTTGCTGTTCCAATTCCGACAATTTCTTTCCAGTTTCCACGATCATATCTATTCGTCGCCGCAGCCTGATATTCAGATTAGGAAGATTCACTTTGTCGGTAACTCGGTAAGCATTGCCGACTCTTTCGATAAAGCCGTGCTTCACCATTTCTTGCAGCCGTCTGACCACGGTCACGCGGGGCAATTTCAGCGAGCTTGCGATCTTGCTCGCGCTTACCGGCGAGCACATCATCGTTCGAAGAAAAACATAAATGCCGATGGTCCGGGCTGTTGCGCTGTCGCTCGGGGAACCAAATGCGGCGCCGTAGTCTTCGTTCAGGGTCCGGATCAAGCCAATATAGAGGCGACACATGAGCATGCGCTCTCGCGCCATTTCGATGCGCGGTGGCGGCTGGCGTTCCTCGACAAGGACAAAGTCGGAGCCCGATCCTCGCCAGGCATGTGAACCAGCGTGCGGTTCGCTCTGATGTCCTCGATGATTCTTGTGAACTTGCATGGCATTGCTCCGGCCGAGTTGAAGGTGGTCGGCGTACTGCATCGACCGTCGGCTCAGGCCGACGGTCGATGCCTTTGATCGCAGGCTTCAGGCGGTCAATGTCGCGAGCTTCGTTCTCAGCGAGTCAATCGTGGGCTTGATGATCTCGGCCACGCCGGGAATCGCCAGCACCTTGTCGAGCAGCTGGTTGAGCGCCGGCATGACCGGAGTGACCAATCCGGCGAGCGTCCTGCGCTGCGTGTCCGACAATTGACCAACCATCCCGCTGACCTTGTCGATCTGAGCCGTGGCCGCCTGCAGTTTTGGCAGCGCCGCCTGCGCCGAAGCGGTATCGGTAATCCCGCTGAGCGCCGTGCGCAGGCTGCTGATGCTGTCGGTGGCCTGCTTGCCGAGATCGATTCCACCGACAGTCAGGCTTTGCACTGCGTTGACGCCCTGTTGAACGACCTGTTCCGTCGGCCGGCCGAGCAGATAGATGAGCAACGCCGCAATCGCCAGCGCTGGGATGATCCAGAGAAGCCAGTTGCTCGAGGATGGAGCCTGAGCGACGGCAGAGCGTCTCGTATCATCGATGGTCCGCGCGACCGAGGCGGCGGCAGCCCGTGTGGTTTCGCTGCCTGCCATGATCGCCTTCTTTGCCGAATCTCCCAGCGAATCGACGAGGCCTGTACCGCCAAGCAATCGACCGAAGCCGGACGGAATGGAATCGACGATGTTATCTTTCTGGCTTTCGAGAAGATTCGCAATGCCGCTTGCATCGAGTCCGCGGCTGCCTTGCTGCTGAGCGATCGCGCCCATGACAACCGGGGCCAATGCACCGAGCAATGAGCTGCTCGCTCCCGATCCTATTCCGGAATATTTCCCGATCACGCTTTCAAGTGCGGTCTGGTCCCGGCTGCCAAGGAGCGACGAGAGCATCTTTGTTCCGCGCTCGGCAACTGTTTGTCCCGCGGCGCCAACCATCCCGGGCAATTTGTCGAGCGTATTGATCTCCTGCTTCGCAGCATCGGCAAGTTTTTGCGGACCGCCTGGTCTGGCGGCCACACCGGCGAAGGCAGCCAGCAACGCCGGCACGCCTGCTTCGACAGCGGAGGATGCATCGTTACGATCAAGGCCGAGCGCGCTTGCGATGCGCCCGATCATGTCGGGCGTCAGAAATTTCATGATGACTGATACGATATTAGTGGCCATGCCTTGTACTCCCGCATTCGTGACTGAATGAGATTCTCGTCCGCAAAGGACGCGAGTCGAGATGGACCTTGGCCCATCACGGTAGACTTGGCAGGAGTATCGTCGCGCAGCGCCTACGCTCAATTGTCTTTGCGTAAGGTGCGCTTATCGGAAACGGCGCGACGCCTATACGAACGTGTCGGCTTACTCAAGTAGGCCTGAGGTATCGGAGTGCTGAGTGCACAAGTCCATGCGCGTCTAGTTATCGTTGATGTGATTGAAAGCCCGGCCGATCGCGTTGATCCGCGCCGAACTCATGCCCACGCGCTGATCTTTCTCCATCGGGGAGACCGCTTCGTAACAATTGACGTAGCCCTTGTCCCACATTTTTCCGGTGCGGTTGTCGATCATTCGCTGCCAGCAGTAATCGCCGCGCGCCGGCACGATGACGATAGCGCCGGTGTAATATTCGGCGTCCCTCCGCTGCGGCTTTGCCGCCGCCTCCTGCTGTCGAAGCACCGACCAGCCGCTCGGACGCCAGTCATAGGCGTACAGAAATATGGCGAGGCCAAAGGCCAGCCAGACGAACAGAACGTAGGTTCGCGGAATATCGCGCAAGAACCAACGTCGGCGGGACGACACGCGCGCGGACATAATAATGACTCCGGACACCATCGGGAATCTAGGGCGACCATCGTTAAGAGATCGTTCAGATTTGGTCGCTGGACGGTCGCGCTCGGGGTGCTGGTTGCTGCGTCAAATCGGACATTTGGGTGGCCCTGGTAGCGGAAAAATGCCGTTGGGCGACCAATCGACCTCTCTTGCACGATCCCTCCCGCGCCGCGTAACGTCGGCGACGGAAAACAGTCGAACGGCAAAAAAGCCGGCCAGACGGGAGGATCACAGTCATGCATCGGATTTCGGCATTCGTTTCACGAGCCGCCCTTGGGGCGGCTTGCCTTACGCTTATGCTGCCCGATCAAGCAGGCGCCGCCGACTACCCGGCTCAGCGCGATCTCATACGCACCAGGCGCAAACAC
>DAISKM010000139.1:0-2282 GCA_036820945.1 Pseudolabrys sp. | reverse complement strand
CTCGGCAGCCGCACATCATCGTCGGCTATCCGGCCGGCGGTTCGACTGACATCCTTGCGCGGATATTCGGCGACTGGCTCGGCAAGCGGCTTGGCCAGCAATTCATCGTCGAGAATCGCCCTGGCGCGGGCAACAATCTCGCGACCGAAGCCGTCGTCAAATCGACGCCAGATGGCTATACCATAATCCTCGTCAACCCGGCTAACGCGATCAACGCTTCACTCTACAAGAATCTCAACTTCAACTTTCTGCGCGACATCGATCCGGTCGCCGGCTTCATTCGCGTGCCGAACGTGATGGAAGTGCACCCGTCAGTACCGGCCAACACGGTGGCCGAATTCATCGCCTACGTGAAGGCCAATCCGGACAAGGTAAACATAGCCTCGTCCGGAAACGGCACGTCGATTCATCTCTCCGGTGAGCTCTTTAAGATGATGACCGGCACGAATATGACGCACGTACCCTATAAGGGATCGGCGCCCATGCTCACCGATTTGCTCGGCGGGCAGGTGCAGGTGACATTCGACAACCTGCCGTCGTCGATCAACCACATCAAGGCAGGCAAGTTGCGGGCGCTGGCGGTCACAACGGCTAAACGCTCGGAAGAGCTGCCCGATGTCCCGACCGTTGCGGAAACCGTGCCCGGTTTCGAGGCGAGCGCGTTCTTCGGCTTTGGCGTTCCGAAAGGCACGCCGAAGGAAATCGTCGATCTCCTCAATAAGGAGATCAACCTGGCGCTGAAGGATCCAGGCATTTTGGCCAAGCTGAAGGAGCTCGGCGGCACGCCAATTCCCGGATCGCCCGCCGATTTCGGCAAGGTTGTCGCGGACGAAACCGCCAAATGGGAAAAGGTGGTGCGCGCGGCCGACCTGTCGATCAACTAGCGGATTTCATCGTCGACACGAATGAGCAAACGTAAGCGTCCCGAAGAGCTGCGCAGCCATCGCTGGCTCGGCGTCAGCGACCTGCGCGCATTCGGTCACCGCGCGCGGCTGCGCCAGGGCGGCTACGACGAGGCCGACTTCAGCGGCAAGCCGGTGATCGGCATCATCAATACCTGGAGCGACATCAATTTCTGCCATACGCACCTTCGCGATCGCGCCGAAGACGTCAAACGTGGCGTGATGCAAGCTGGCGGGTTTCCGGTCGAATTGCCGGCGATGTCGCTGGCCGAGCCCTTCGTGAAGCCGTCAACGATGCTCTATCGCAATCTTCTGGCGATGGAGACCGAGGAACTTCTGCGCAGCCATCCGATCGACGGTGCCGTCCTGATGGGCGGTTGCGATAAGACCACGCCCGCTCTCGTTATGGGCGCTATCAGCATGGGTTTGCCGGCAATCTATGTGCCCGCCGGGCCGCAGCTGCGTGGCAACTGGCGCGGCCAGCAGCTTGGCTCCGGCTCGGACGCCTGGAAATACTGGGATGAAAAGCGGGCAGGGCGCATCAGCGATGAGGAGTGGGCTGAGCTCGAAGGCGGCATCGCCCGGAGTTTCGGCACCTGCATGGTGATGGGCACGGCTGCGACCATGATGGCGATCACGGAAGCCCTGGGCATGGCATTGCCGGGTGCATCTTCGATTCCCGCGGCCGACGCGGCCCATCCACGCATGTGCGCAGCCGCCGGCCGCCGGATCGTCGACATGGTGTGGGATGATCTGATACCGCAAAGGTTACTGACGTCGGCGGCTTTCGATAATGCCATTCGGATGCACATGGCCATGGGTGGGTCGACCAACGCCATCATCCATCTCGTGGCGATGGCGCGCCGCGCCGGGATCAAGCTCGACATGAATCGTTTCGATGAAATTTCCCGGGAAATTCCCGTGCTCGCCAACGTGCGGCCTTCCGGCCAATTCCTGATGGAAGATTTCTTTTATGCGGGGGGTTCGCGGGCGCTGATGGCGGAGCTCAGCAGCGCCCTCAACCTATCATGCCTTACCGTTACCGGAAAAAGCATCGGCGAAAACATCGCCGGCGCGGAAGTCTACAAGCCTGAAGTCATCCATCCGCTCTCAGATCCGGTGTCGCGCGAAGGCGCAACTGCCGTGCTCACCGGAAACCTGGCTCCGCGCGGTTGCGTGATGAAGCCCTCGGCGGCCGACAAGCGATTGCTGCGCCACCGCGGCAAAGTCATCGCCTTCGACGACTACAATCATATGGCGCGCGAGGTCGAGCGCGATGATCTTGACGTCACACCCGACCATATTCTCGTGCTTAAGAACGGCGGCCCCAAGGGCGGCCCAGGCATGCGCGAGATGCTCGCCGTCACCGGCGCCATCAAG
>DAISKM010000138.1:7575-8253 GCA_036820945.1 Pseudolabrys sp. | reverse complement strand
GTGGTGACCTGGGGCGAAGGCGTGAAGCTTCTGGATGTGCTTACGCTCGATCACTATCGCGAACTTAGCGACTATCCAAATGTGATCCGTGGCATCCTGAATACGCTTGGGATCGGAGTCATCGGCGGCGCAATTGCCGTCGGCTGCTACACCGCAATCGCGCTTGCGGTGCACCGATGGAATTCCGGGTGGACACGGCTCGTCGATTACCTCGTGATGGTGCCGCGTGCGATGCCGGGCCTTGTAGCCGGCCTCGCACTGTTATGGGTCTTTCTATTTGTGCCGTTCCTGTCGCCGTTGAAATCGACGATGGTGTCGATTTGGCTTGCGTATACAATCGTTTGGTTGGCCTATGGGATGCGGCTCGTTTCCGGCACGTTACTGCAGGTCGGACCGGAGTTGGAGGAGGCCGCGCGCACCGCCGGCGCCAGCGATCTTCGCGTCAAGCGCGACGTCACCGTGCCGCTGATCAAATACGGCATGCTCGCCAGCTGGCTCTTGGTCTTCCTTATTTTCGTGCGCGAATATTCGACCGGCATATATCTGCTGGGGCCCGGCACCGAAGTGATCGGGTCGCTCCTGGTGTCACTCTGGGGCACCGGCGCGGTGGACCTGGTCTCGGCGTTGTCCGTCGTTAATGTGCTCATGATCGGCGTCGGCCTCGCCGTCGCGGTCCGG
>DAISKM010000138.1:0-7565 GCA_036820945.1 Pseudolabrys sp. | reverse complement strand
GAGTACGCCTGCATGGCTGAACTTGTCGTCAAGGACCTCGCCCTTCGCCTCGGCGAAAACGAAATTCTCAAGGGCGTTTCGCTATCCGTGCCGGCCGGCCAGGTGGTCGCGCTGCTCGGCCCATCAGGCAGCGGCAAGACAACGCTGTTGCGTGCGATTGCCGGGCTGGAGACCCCGCACCGTGGATCGATTGCCATCGGCAACCGCACTTTCTTCGATGCCGCCGACGGCATCGAATTGCCTGCCGAAGAGCGCGGCCTCGGCCTGGTGTTTCAATCCTACGCCCTATGGCCGCACCGCACCGTTTTTGACAACGTGGCCTATGGCCTCAAGCTGCGCGGAGTACCCGCGGCAGAAATAAAGACCCGGGTCGAGAAGACGCTGTCGCAGATCGGACTTGGACATCTTGCTGCGCGCTATCCGCACCAGCTTTCCGGTGGCCAGCAGCAGCGCGTCGCGATAGCCCGCGCCCTTGTGTATGAACCGCCGGTGATCCTCCTCGACGAGCCCCTGTCCAATCTCGATGCAAAACTGCGCGAGGAAGCTCGGGCCTGGCTGCGAACACTGATCGTGACGCTCGGGCTTTCCGCCATCCACGTCACGCACGACCAGGTCGAGGCGATGGCGATTGCCGATCGCATCGTGCTCCTCGATGCGGGCTTGATCGCACAGGAGGGGTCGCCGACCGTGCTCTACAATGAGCCGGCGAGGCTATTCTCCGCAGAATTCATGGGGAGCAACAATCGTCTCGAGGGCAAGCTGGTCGAAAACGGGGGTGGACGCGCTACGATCGAAGTTTTCGGCGAGCGCCTCACCGGAGCCTCCCGCACGAATGCGACTGCCGGATCGAAGGTGAACGGGATAATTCGCATCGAACGCGTCGTCTGCGCGTCGGGACCAGGCCCCAACCGGCTGAAGATGCAGCTCAAGGCACCGATGTATCTTGGCGAACGATGGGAACTTGTGTTCGCGCGGGAGAACGCGACCGTTCGAGCCTATGCGTCAACGCCGCTCCAGCCGGGTGAGCACTATGTCGAATTTCCACCGGACGCCTTGTGGATTTTCTAGGTAAGCGCATGAGCGATTTCCACGGTGTCTTTCCTTACCTCGTCTCGCCGATCGACCATCGCGGACGCATCCTCACCGATGTCCTGGGAAGGCTTGCTTCCGACCTGGTCAAAGCGGGCGTGCACGGGCTGACGCCACTCGGCTCAACCGGGGAATTCGCCTATCTCAATTCCTCACAGCGCGAGGCGGTGGTGCGCTCGACGATAGAAGCGGCCGGCGGACAAGTCCCGGTCATTGCCGGTGTCGCATCAACCAGCACGGCCGAAGCCGTCGAGCAGGCGAAAACATATCAAGCGCTCGGTGCAGCCGGCATTCTGGCGATATTGGAAGCCTATTTTCCGCTGAAGGATGGGCAGATCGAATCCTATTTCCGCAGCATTGCCGATGCCGTCGACATTCCCGTGGTGCTCTATACCAATCCGCAATTTCAACGCAGCGATCTTTCGCTCGACGTCATCGCGCGTCTCGCTGAACACCCGCGCATTCGCTACATCAAGGATGCTTCGACCAATACCGGCCGGCTGCTTTCGATCATGAGCCGCGCGCCTCGCATGAAAGTATTCTCGGCTTCGGCGCATATTCCGGCGGCAGTGATGCTGATCGGCGGTGTTGGCTGGATGGCCGGCCCGGCCTGCATCATTCCGCAGCAAAGCGTCCGCCTTTATGATCTTTGCCGCGCGGGGAAATGGGCCGAGGCGATGAAACTTCAGCGTGACCTGTGGCGCATCAATGAGGCGTTCGCGCGCTTCAACCTTGCTGCGTGCATCAAGGCTGGTTTGCAGATGCAAGGCTACGCTGTCGGCGATCCGGTGCCCCCACAGGCGGCGCTTGGTGCCGCGGAACGCGAGGCCGTCGAGAGCATTCTGGCCGATGTTGCCAAGCTGAAGCTCGAGCCCGCGTGAGCCGCTTCGCCGCGACCCGGCTCATGCCTTTTCCCGCAGCAGGCGCCTGATGACCTTGCCCGTCGTTGTCATTGGCATGGCATCGATGAAGGCGACCTCGCGCGGATACTCGTGTGCGGACAGGCGCGTCTTAACGAAGGCTTGAATCTCGGATGCCAGTGCATCGGATGCAACAAAGCCTTTCTTGAGAACAATAAACGCCTTCACGATCTCGGTACGCAGCGCGTCGGGCTTTCCAATCGCGGCGGCGAGCGCTACGGCCGGATGCCGGATCAGGCAATCCTCGATTTCGCCAGGCCCGATGCGGAAGCCGGCCGACGTGATCACATCATCGTCGCGGCCGACAAAACTGACGTAACCGTCTTCGTCCATGACGCCCTGGTCGCCCGTCGTCATCCAATCGCCGATGAACTTGTCGCGCGTTGCTTCGGGATTGTCCCAGTATTCGAGGAACATCACCGGGTCCGGGCGCCTGATCGCAATCTGCCCGGTTTCCCCCCTCTTCAGTTGATTGCCCGCCTCGTCCAGTATTGCCACAACGTGGCCGGCGACAGGCTTGCCGATCGCGCCTGGCTTCGACACGCCAATCGAACTACACGCCGCAAGCACAATGTTGCACTCGGTCTGCCCATAGAATTCGTTGATGGTCAGATCGAACGCCGATTTTCCCCATTCGTAGGTTTCAACGCCCAGCGATTCGCCCCCTGACCCGATCGAGCGTATGTTGATCGCGTGACGGCCTTTTGGATTGGGCGCCGCACGCAGCATGCGTAGCGCAGTCGGCGGGATGAAAGCGTTGCGCACCTGCGTCCGCGCCATGAGGGCGAAGGCCTCTTCCGGATCGAATTTTTCGAAACGGCGCGCCACCACCGGCACGCCATAGTGCAGGCCCGGCAACAGCACATTGAGCAGACCGCCGGCCCAGGCCCAATCGGCCGGCGTCCACAGACGGTCGCCCGGCTGTGGCAGAAAATCGTGATGGGTTTCGACCCCGGGTAGATGTCCGATCAGAACGCGATGGCCATGCAGCGCGCCTTTGGGCTGACCTGTCGTGCCGGAGGTATAGACCATCATCGCCGGATCGTCGGGCGATGTGTCCACCGGCGTGAAATCAGACGACGCGCGCTTGAGCTGATCGGTGAAACTGAGGGCACCACTGACGTTGCCATCCAATGACAAAATCAGCTTGAGCGCGGCCAGTTGATCCCTGATCTCGGCGATGCGCTCGACTCCACCCGCATTGGTGATCAGGGCGACGGCGCCCGAGTTCTGCAATCGGTAGGAAAGCGCGTCGATGCCGAATAAAACCGCCAGCGGCAGAGCTATGGCGCCAAGCTTGTAGATCGCCACGTGAATAGCGGCCACTTCAGGCGATTGCGGGAGCAGGATCGCCACGCGATCGCGGCGCCTAACGCCGTGCGCCCGCAGAACGTTGGCGAGCCGGTTGGATGTCTCGCGCAGCCACCCGTAGGTGATGTGGTCATCACGGCCGTCCGGCCGAGCGTGGATAATTGCAACCCGATCCGGCTCTTTCTCCGCCCAGCGATCGCAGACGTCGGCCCCTATGTTGTAGCGGGGCGGCACCTGCCAGCGAAATTGGCGATAGAGCGTATCGTAATCCTTGACGCGAGGAAGAACCGGCATAGCGGCAAGGCTAGTCAGCGGTCAGCATGTGGTCCAGCCCGACATGTGCTCATAGGGGTGCAAGCGCGTGGCGCAGTGGCGCGTCCGAAATGGGCATCAGTCCCGAAAATGGCGTGACCAGCTCGAAAATAAGAAAAAGCGCACCCGATGCCGAGATTGCGCAAACAAGAAACGACGCAATGACAACAGGATTGGGTGCAACGAATGGGGCCGAGCAGCGTTGCGCCGAAAATGCACGCAAATGCAATCAATGATAGGCCGAGAACGCTCATTGGGATGTCAGTTCAATCTCACCCGGAGAAAATTCCAGTAAGGCGTGTTTGGCGCAACCGTGTCGATTGACTGCTTTTCGCCGGTTTGACCGGATACAAAGGAAAATGTGCTGTTGCCCGCCGCCAGCGGTTCGAAGCGCAGAACGATCACATCACCCGCAGCATAATCGCGCCGCTCCGGACAGGTGCTGGCGTTATCGCCCCCGAGGTAGCGATAGTTGCGACCGCTGGCGAGCAAATACGGACTGTTCGGGCCGGTCGCTGCAAAGCATACTTTTGTGAGTGCGGCCTGTGCCTGCAGACGAATTTCCGTGTGAGCCGATGTGCGATCGATCTGAACGATCGCCACTGGGACCTGGTTCTCAGCGCGGTGAAACAATGTTTCGGCGCCAGCCGATGACGCAGACAACATTAAAACCGCAGCAGCCCCAGTCGTGATCGCGCGCGAAGTTGCCTTTGGCATAGGACCCCCGAGACGGCAAAACTATCGCGACAGCAACCACGCCGCCAAGTGGGCCACTCACGCCTCCACCGGGCCTATTCCTTACTTTCCGGCTCAACCAGGATTAACGACCAATAGACTTTGTATTTCGAGGCCGGCGTGTAAACCGCGGCAATGCCCATTCGGGTCGCGCCAGCCAGCAGCATGTTCGCGCGGTGTGGGTTCGAGTCGCGCCAGCCGGAAAATGCCTCCGCGAAGGTATGATATCCGGCGCTGACGTTTTCGGCTGCTCGCTTTGCGTCGTAGCCGGATGCTTTCAGTCTTTGCACGAATGGCCTGCCGGCCCCATGGTCAAGCTTGTCGCGCTTGGCCATCACTTCCGCCTGCGCCTGCGCCAGCTTCATCAATTCCGGATCAAGCGTGACGGCAGGCAATCCATTGTTGGCGCGATAGCCGGAGATCATCGAAGCTGCACTTGTAGCGTCGAACTCCGCGCCCGGTTGCGCCAGGTTGCGGTAAAAACTTGGCTCTCCCTTCGGCACCTGGGTGTCGGTACAACCACCGACCATGAGCAAGACCAGCAGTGTCGCGGCAATACGCGTCATCGGGGAGTTTTCTCCGAATCGTGGAATGGCAAGGGCCTGCGGATGACCGCGACAGAGCCGTGATACTGCGCGCACGTATCAATGAGCACCGGCTCTACTGGCGCGCCTGCGCGTCGTCAACTAACATCTTGAAGTCAGTAGCCGGGAGAGTGTCATGTCAAGTCAGCCGGTCGCACGTACGCCGGGCGCGAAGCGCGCCGCACCAGGAGAATACGTCTTCGATCTGGGAACGATGCACAAGATCATGGGTGGCCCTGCCTATTCGACCGCCCATGGCCCCTGCGTTGAAGGGGACCGAATGATTGTCGGCCTAATGCGCATGAAGGCTGGCACCGGCGCCGAGCCTCACTCGCACCCGAATGAGCAATGGATCTATGTGCTTGAGGGAACCTTCCGCGCCAATATCGATGGCAAGGAAATCGACGTGAAGCCAGGCTCGGTCGTCTACATTCCGGCCAACACGGTGCATGCCGGCAAGGCGACCGCGGATGGCGACGTCGTATTTTTTACGGTTAAGGACGCCTCGCACAGCTTGCACGGCATCAAAGCGACCTGAACCAGCGCGCAACGGAAACGCAAAGAATTTCCGCCGCTCGATCAATCTGGAGGAACGCATGAAAGTCTTGATGGCAGTGCTTGCCGCCGCCCTCACCGTTTGTTCGAGCGCAGCGATCGCGCAGGAGAAATATCCAAACCGGCCCGTCAAGGTGATCGTGCCTTATGCGCCCGGCGGCGCCACCGACATCGCTGCCCGCGTCCTCGGTGACGAATTTCAGAAGGTTACCGGTCAAGGCTTCGTCGTGATCAACAAGCCCGGCGCATTCGGCATGCTGGCAATTGACGAAATGGCCAAGTCAGCGCCCGACGGTTACACGCTGATGCTGGGCAATGTATCGACGAATACAATCACACCGATCATCTACGCCAACAAGATGAGTGTCGACTACGGCAAGAGCGTTGTGGCCGTGACCAATCTGGTCGACGTGCCGGCTTTCCTGCTCGTCAGCACGGCGAATGATTTTCCTGTGAAGTCTGTTCCCGAGCTCATTGCCTACGCAAAGCAAAATCCGGGCAAGGTCCGTTATGGCACCGTCGGAATCGGCTCTTACCCGCACTATGATATGGCCTATTTCGCGAAGCGTGCCGGTGATCTCGATCTGGTGGGGCTGCCCAACAAGAACGGTGCAGCTGGCGTGATCCAGGACATGCTGCGCGGCGATGTGCATGCCGCTTTCCTGAACGTGGCTTCTACCGGCCCACACGTGCAGTCGGGAAAATTCCGCCCGTTGGCCGTGGTCAATCACACCCGGCTGAAGGAGTATCCCGACATTCCGACCATGCAGGAGGTCGGTTTTGGCGACGTCGGCACGGTTGCCTGGAACGGTTTGTTTGCGCCGGCGGCAACGCCGAAGCCCGTGCTGGAAGCGCTGTTCACTACCGTCGTCAAAGCGCTGAATTCGCCTCAAGCAATCGACAAGCTTGGAAAACAGAACTTCAATATTGTGCCGAACAAGTCGCTAGCCGATGCACAGGCGTGGCTTGACGGCCAAATGAAACATTGGCAGGCCGTCACCAATGCGGTGAAAATCGACGTCTCACAGTAGACTTTGCACGACGCTCAAAGTTTGCGGCCGGTGATCCCGGCTTTGGCGTAAAGCTCGTTGATGTGCGCTTTCACCTCCGGATCGGTCGTGTCGTGCTCAGGCGCATGGGCCCAGCCGATTTTGGCGCGGGCATAAGCCGCCATCTCCTCGTCCTGCTGCGAAGTGCCGCCGGAAATCCCATAAGCACCGACCATGTCATCGCCCTTGAATATGGGCGCTGAACCGCCGCTGGCCGCGATGCGGCCATTGGTCATCGCGGCCAGACTGATCAGCAGCTGCGGATTGCGTTCCTTGAACCACTGCTGGATGACGAGGCCGTCCGGAAACCGCGGGCTCATCGAGCGGAACGCCGCGACCGTGAAGGCTTTCGCGATGGCGGTTTCCGGCGTGATGAAGCCTGCTTCATCCATCCGCTCGACGGCAATCAGATGGCCTTCGGGCCCGACAACTGCGATCGAAACCTGCACATGCATGGCTTCCGCTTTTTCCACGACCGCCTTTATGAACTCACGGCATTCCGTCGCACGCAGTTTCGTCATCGCTCGCCCTCCGGCCATTAAGCTTTGTTTAACCTGCGTCACATTGGGTCTTGTTACCCATATCCACGTTCTGCGCTTGGGCCAATTGGAAGCTCGTTGAAAGCATTAGCGAATTTGGCTTCGTTCCGCCAAAATCCTCTGATAGGATCACATTCCTATCAATCGCCGCGCGCAGCGGAGTCGAGGTAGGCAATGGAATGTCCCGCGCACCCAGCAAGGAGATGGTGATCGTGTTGTTGTTGAGGGTGAGATTGCCGCCTTCATAGCGAATTCCGGCTCCGTTGCCATCGGTTACCTTTGCACCTGAAAATTCAAAGTTGTTAATCGTAATGTCTCCGCTGGTGATGAAAATCGCCTTGCCGTTCGGGATCAGGCTGCCCCACGACACGCCCGGGATCTCCTGGTACATCAGCGAGGACTCGTTCTTGACGCCGGCCACATCCTTCGGCGAGACGTTGTTCATGATCTGGGCGTCGCCGGTCTTCAGGT
>DAISKM010000137.1:1539-8297 GCA_036820945.1 Pseudolabrys sp. | reverse complement strand
GTTATGCTTTCACCCGGCACCGAAAAAATTGTCGAGCAAATCCCGATGCATCGGCTCGGCACGACTGACGAGGTGGCCAAGATCATCTACGTGCTGTGCACCGACACGGGCTCATACGTGAATGGCGCGGAGATCCACATCAATGGCGGCCAGCATGTGTGAGATCACTGGGACACCGGTGTAACGACAGGGTCAAAGTCTCGCTGCGTCCCTCACAGCCATTTGCGCCACTTGAAGTACAGGTAGGGCAGCACGGCAGCCACCAGCATCAGCGCCAGTGCGAGAGGGTAGCCGCCAATCCAATCGAGCTCCGGCATGTGCTTGAAATTCATGCCGTAGATGGACGCGACCAAAGTCGGCGGCATCAGCACTACGGCCGCCACCGAAAAGATCTTGATGATGTTGTTCTGCTGAAGATTCACCACGCCGAGCATGGCATCGAGCAGGAACGTAATCTTGTTGGTCAAATAGCTGGCGTGATCGGACAGGGAGACAACGTCTCGCTGCATCGATTGCAGCTGCGCGCGTGTATCCTTCGGCCATTTCATGTTGTCGGCCTCGTTGGCCAGGAACAGGAGCAGGCGGCCGATCGACACCAGGCTTTCGCGCACCTTGGATGTCAGATCGCCCTTGCGGCCGAGCGTCCTGAGCACGTCATTGTAGGAGGGCTGGACCCCCGGCTCCGGTTCGAAGATCGAATGCGAAACCTGGTCGACCTCGCCCCCGATACGCTCCAGGATGTCGGCAGAGCGGTCGATGACGGCGTCGAGCAGATCCATCAGCACATCGTCGCCTGTCACTTTCGCCGGGCAGGCACGTGCGAGCTTGTGCTCGACGATTGCGAAAGGCCGTGGATCGTCGTAGCGGACGGTGACAAGGCGATGGGCCGTGAGGATGAAGGTGACGGCGGTGGTCTTTGGCGCGGGCGTGTCCGACTGGCACATCAGCGTCGCCGTCATGTAGCGCGCGCCGTTTTCCTGATAGAGCCGGCTCGAGACCTCGATCTCCTGCATCTCTTCGCGGGTCGGGATAGCAATCCCGAGCATCTGCTCGACCAGTCTGTCTTCCTGAACCGACGGCGTGACCATGTCGATCCACACCGCATTTTCCGGCGCGGACGAGCCAGGATCGACGGCAATTCGTTCGAGGGTCGTGCCGTGCGGAACGTAAACCGAAAGCATTCATCACCATCTTGACCATCTTGTGCATGGTCTGCTCGCGATCATGCCGCGGCCGGGTTATCATTCAATGACCCGATCGCGCGGATTTGCGCAAGACATAATTGACTGTGGCACAGCCGGTGATGGCCGGCCGTGCACAGTCGTGGCGATGATGTCGAAACTTGTCGTTTAATGCGCAGCTGGCGCTAGGGGCGTCAGTCGCGATCGTATGGTTCTGGATGAGACTCGGTTTCGTTCCGCTGTTCGCCCTGGTGACACATCGCGGCCGCAACTGCGGAAATCCCGATCTTGCCGTAGCATTTATCGAGGTTTGTGTATTGCCTTGCGGAGTCTTGCTTTTGCTCCGTTGCTTTCGTGATCATTGTCCTGAACTCCGATCCTTCCTCGGCGTCCCACGAACCCAATGTGGTGAGTCAGTAGGGCGGAATTGCGCGGCAAATCGTGTCGTCTTGTGACATTTCGGTCGCCTGCCGCTGTTTCGACAGTATAGATACCGGCATGGTAAACTCCTTCTTAAGGTCTTGCGGGGAAAGTCATTTTTAATGGCTGCGGCGCGGGGAACCGGGTGCGGCATTCCTGCCACAGGTACACAGGAGGTGATGGCGGACGCACTGGAAATCATGGCTTCGCCGTCATTTTTTAGGTTAATTGCGGCGTCGGGAAATTCTTGTTGCGGCGCCGAAGAGGCGGAATCGGGAAAGAGTAAAGAAAATGGCGGCACGGGGGTTGTTGGTCGTTTTATTCGGGTCCGGCGTCATTCTGGGTGGTTGCATGCAGTCGACGATCGAACCGGCGTCGGATGCGAACCTGACCCCTCGCGACAAGAAGTTGCTGGCGGCGGCGCCTTACGAAAGGGCGGCGATTCCCGAACCCTATAAGCGCCACATCGTGGACTATCACCGCAGAGAAGCATCCGGCACGATCCTCATCGATACGGACGCGCGCTATCTCTATTACGTTCTGCCTGGAGGCAAAGCGATCCGCTATGGCGTCACCGTCGGCGAGGAAGCGCTGGCGTTCTCGGGCGTGGCCAAGATCGGCCGCATGACCGAGTGGCCGACATGGGTGCCGACCGAAGACATCAAGAAGCGCATGGACGTGCCGAATTTTGTCGGCCCCGGCCCGCAGAACCCGATGGGCGCTCGCGCCATGTATCTCTATGAGGGCAACAAGGACACCTTGTATCGAATTCACGGTACCAATCAGCCCGAATACATTGGCGAGGCCATTTCCTCCGGTTGCATCAGGATGACCAACGAGGATGTCATCGACCTGTACAAGCGCGTGAAGCAGGGCACGGTGGTGGTTGTGTTGGCGCCGCATCAGGGCGACTCACCGAGCAATCCACGAATGGCGTCGACCCGCTTCCGCTGAGGGTCGACAGGTTTAGCCCAAACGGCGCCCGCAAGGCGCCGTTTGTTTTTGTGCTGCAGCAATTGGCAAACCCGTTCGCAGCCGTATTTACAGTTTCCGCGAATGCCTTGGGCGCGAATCGGCAATCGCCGGCCGCGGGAGCGGGAGCGGCACTTGGTCGCTGACTTGATCGCTGACTTGGTCGCTGCTTTGGGGCGTGCCTTGGGTGCTGGCTTGAGCGGTGACTTCGGGCTTTGGCGTCCTCACCTCCCACTGACACATGCGGAAGCCATTCCGGCGTTCGATCAGATCGAGATGGATATGGCTCTCGTGATAGCTATCGGACCCCGGTCCAAGCACCGTCGTGAAACGACGGCAGGCGCTGTCACGTATGTCGTCACGTAATTCCTTCGCGGCCTTTACATCTGTCAGACCCAGGGTTCGGCCATCGGCGAGCGTGAACGAACGCAGGTCGACAGCATTGGCCTTTCCGTGCTCGCTGAGCTTGCCGCCTGCCACACGATTACGACCACGGCATTCGAACGCATCGTAGGTTTCCACGGCGCGCAAAGGTGAGCCGAGCTTGTCCGCCTGCGGTGCGGCCTCGTCCCGCAGCCAGCCGGCCACAGATTCCGCAAATGCGCAGCGCAATATCGGAGCTGGCCTGATCTCGATGCGTGAACCGTTACCGGCAGGTATGACTGCGTGGAGCCGCACGATGTCGCCCCCGCCGCACGCCTCAGGCCCGATCAGGCGGGGCAACAGGTCGATCACGGCGATGGCCTGCAGGCGGTGATTGCAGTCTGTCGGCGCGTTCGTGACCTCAGTTGAATTGAAGTCCGGCCCGGCGGCCTCGCGGAATGTGTGCGGTTCGAGCCAGACTGACGGACGTGGCCGGGGCAGCGGAACGCCTTGTGCCACCGCCCCTCCTCCGCCGGCTCCTGTCAGACATAATAGCGCGAACAACAGGTGCCACGGCCCCAGACCCCGCCCGCGGCGCGATATTGGTCCACGCGGCAGACTCGAAATTGGTGCAGTGCCGTAGCTCATAACGAAACCGTTGCGCCCTGCGGCGCGGTGTTTAACCTTAGGCGCGACTGGCGAGGGGCGCCGGTCCGGAACTTGAATAACGGCGCACGATCCCGAAAGTTTCGGACGGGACGCGCCCATAGAGAGGGAAATGCCATGCTCGGCCTGATGCAGGATTGGCCGCTGCTGTGCCATCGCATTATCGACCATGCCGCCAGATATCACTGCGAGCGGAAAATCATTACGCGCTCGATTGAGGGTCCGATCCACACGACTAACTATACCGAAATGCGCACCCGCGCATTGAAGGTTGCGCAGCGACTGGACAAAGACGGCATCAAGCTGGGCGACCGGGTTGCAACCCTTGCGTGGAATACCTGGCGGCACATTGAAGCCTGGTATGGCATTCTCGGCATTGGCGCGATCTATCACACGGTCAATCCTCGCCTGTTTCCCGAGCAAATCGCCTGGATCGTAAATCATGCCGGCGACCGGATCATGATGACCGACCTGACCTTCGTACCGCTTCTGGAAAAGATCGCCGACAAGCTGCCGAGCATCGAGCGCTACGTTGTTCTGACCGACTCGGGGCACATGCCAAACACGACATTGAAGAATGCAGTGCCTTATGAGGACTGGATCGGTGAAGTAGACGGGGATTTCGAATGGAAATCGTTCGACGAGAGCACCGCCGCCGGCATGTGCTACACGTCCGGCACCACCGGACATCCGAAGGGCGTGCTCTATTCGCATCGTTCCAACGTGTTGCATGCCTTTATGGCGGCTATGCCAGACTGCAAGGGATTGTCCTCGCGCGACGTGATCCTGCCTGTTGTGCCGCTGTTCCATGCCAATGGCTGGTCGCTTGCCTTTTCCTCGCCGATGGTCGGAGCCGCGATGGTGCTGCCGGGCGCCAAGCTCGATGGCCCTTCTATTTACGAGCTGCTCAACACCTACAAGGTGACCTTCACGGCGGCAGTGCCGACAGTCTGGCTTATGCTGCTGCAAGATTTGGAGAAGACCGGCGGCAAGCTGCCTTATCTCAAGCGCGTCGTGATTGGCGGCTCGGCATGCCCGCGTGCCATGACCAAAACTTTCCAGGAAAAATACGGCGTTGATGTCGTGCATGCCTGGGGCATGACCGAAATGAGTCCGCTCGGCTCGCTCTGCACGATGAAGCCCGAATACGTGGAGCTCACCGGTGACGAACGCCTGGACCTCCAGATGAAGCAAGGTCACCCGCCATTCGGCGTTGAAATGAAGATCACGGATGACGACGACAAGCCGCTGCCGTGGGACGGCAGGACGTTCGGTCGCCTGAAGGTGCGCGGGCCAGCGGTCGCGAAGGGCTATTTTAAGGTCGATCGCGACCCGGCTTTCGAAAAGGACGGCTGGTTCGACACGGGCGACGTGGCCACGCTGGACCCATGCGGCTACATGCAGATCACCGATCGCGCCAAGGATGTCATCAAGTCGGGCGGCGAATGGATTTCTTCCATCGATCTCGAAAATCTCGCGGTTGGTCACCCCAAGGTGGCCGAGGCAGCCGTGATCGGCGTGTCTCACCCGAAATGGGACGAGCGACCGCTGCTGGTCATCGTGCTCAAGAAGGGTGAAAGCGCCAGCAAGGAGGAAATCCTCGGCTTCATGCAGGGCAAGATCGCGAAGTGGTGGATGCCGGATGACGTGGTCTTCGTCGACGAGATTCCGCACACGGCGACCGGCAAGATCCAGAAACTTGTGTTGAGGCAGCAGTTCAAGGACTATCGGTTGCCGAGCGCGCAAGCGGCTGAGTGAGACCGCCCCTTGCGATGACAGCTGTCTTGCGCTAACGCGCGGCGGCGTCGATCATTTGCGCAAGGGCGACGCCGATGCAGCGGTGACCCTCGACCGATTTGTGGAGACCGTCCCATCCGACCAGACCTCTGACGCCTGCATCGACCGCGCGTTTCATCAGCACAAATCTTGGAAACTGGCCAATATTCTCTTCGCGCGACACATCGGCAATGATTTCTTCCATTCGGACATGGCGGCTCGTGAGCAATACAAGCGGGGCATATTGCAAATCTACGAGGACGACATCGGCGTTGGCTGCCTTGAGTCGTCTTACGGCATCGGTGAGAATTTTTTTGGAATTGTCAGCGATGCCACGCCAGACCGCATCGTTGCTACCAAGTTGCCAGACCACCAGATCCGGCCTGTGACGCAGGACATCGTCGTCAAGGCGGGCAATGTTGTCCGGGATGTTCTCCATTATGCGCCCGCTATTGATGAGCTCGATCCGCGCGGTGGGGTGTAATCGGACCAACTCCTGCTTCATCACATCGGGAAAGGCGCCTCTTGCGTTCAGGAGTCCAAAACCGGTTGTCGAGGACGAACCGAGCGCGACAATTTTCAGCGTTTGACCTGCCTCCAGCTTTGTTTTCGTGCGGGGAAGCCGCGCGCCAAGCGACAACCCTTTCTGATATGCCAGACAAGCCGCTGAGGGACCGCCGGCGGATGCCTGGTCTTGCGCAAAGCCGTCGGCGCCGCAAACGAACAGCATCGGCAACAACAGCAACAAGGCGCGACGGCAGGGGAACATCGGTCGGAGCGGTTTCGCGGGCGTCAAAATCTAATCACGAATTGGACGTGGACGGCGTTCCAGTTGGCCCGGACGGCCGCGGCATGATGGCGCTGTGGGTAGGCATTTTCGTGAGTTTGGCAATTTTGTCACAATCACCTATCTATATTGTCAATAATGACATCTGGTCCAAATACAGGATCCGAACGATGTTGCATCCGTAGATAAGGATCACGGAGCGAAATCAATGAAACGCTATGTAATCGAGCGCGACCTGCCAGGCGTAGGAGCGATGAATCGCGCGCAACTCAAGGACGCCGCTGCGACATCCAACGACGCGCTGGCCAAGCTCGCCGGCAAGGTGCAGTGGGATCATTCCTACGTTGTCGATAATAAGACGTTCTGCATCTACCTGGCCGAAGACGAGGCCGTTGTTCGGGAACACGCCAAGTTGAGCGGTTTTCCGGCAACCAAGGTCACCGAAGTTAAAACCATCATCGATCCGCTGACCGCGAATTCGTGAAGAAGTGACGCCGCCGAGTCTGACGGCGGCGGCGTCTCAAACCTCGAATAGAGGGCGTAAGGACGCTTTCAAATGGTACACGACAAAGCAGATACCGGACGGTTCTGCT
>DAISKM010000137.1:0-1439 GCA_036820945.1 Pseudolabrys sp. | reverse complement strand
TCGTTGACCCTTTCGTTGTCTCCGGCGTCGCGCGCATAGCACTGATTCTTGACTCGGTCGGTGCGGTCGTCGGCCTGTGGGAGCCGATCGAGTTGAATATCAAGGCGAATGGTCATGGCTAGGAAGACGCCGCGAAACAGACGCACAACCCGAATCTCGCCGACCGAGCACGCAGACCGCGTGCTGGATGTCACCATTGTCGTTCTCGAAGGCGGGTATGCATCGACGGCAATTGCTCCCATCGAAGTCTTTCACTCCGCAGGGGTGGTCTGGAATTGGCTGCACGGTGAAAATTTGCGTCCACGATTCCGGGTGAGGACCGCCTCGGTCGATGGACGGAAAGTTAGTGCCGCCGGCTCCCTCGGCCTTACTCCTGATTGTTCAATAAGCGATATCAATCAGACCGACATCATCATCGTGTCCGCACCCGGTTGGGATGTACTGGACCATATTGCAGAAAATACGTCGCTCCTGCCGTGGCTGCGAAAGTGGCATGCGCGCGGGGTCTACATTGCCGGCGCATGCTCCGGGGTTGCGTTTCTTGCCGAAAGCGGAATTCTCGATGGCCGGCGAGCAACCACCCATTGGGGCGTCGCCGAAATATTTCGCACGCGCTATCCGAAGGTTCGCTGGCAGCCCGAACAATTCGTGACCGAGGACGGGCAGCTTTTCTGCAGCGGTGGAGTCTATGCCTCGATCGATCTGAGCCTTTATCTGGTCGAGAAATTCTGCGGGCATGAAGTCGCACTGCAGTGCGCAAAGTCACTGTTGCTCAGCATGCCACGCGGTCGGCAATCAGGATATTCGGTCGTCCAGTTATCGCGTCCGCATTCGGACGAAAAGATCCGACAGACCGAGGAATATCTGCAGCAGCATTTCGACAGCGATATCTCGATCGGACGACTTGCCGAACGCGTCGGAATGGGACCGCGGAACTTCATTCGCCGCTTCAAGGCGGCGACGGGTCGGGTGCCCGGTGCCTACATTCAAACGCTCAGGATGTCGGCGGCCAAGGAATTGCTGGAGAACGGCACCTCGTCCATTCAGACCGTGAGCTCAAAGATCGGATATGAGGACATCGGATTCTTCCGAAACCTGTTCAAGCGTCACACCGGGATGACTCCCGGCGAATATCGGGAGCGCTTTTCGCAGATGGGCTTCGAGCGTGGAGACCTGGTGGGCGGCAGGCATTGAGCCAATACTCATCTCCTGCGGAACTGCGGCCTGCCGACCGCGTTTTCTCTTGCGCGCGCCGGGTGGCAACCGGCCATAACGGGGAAGACGGACGCAGTTGATTTTGCCGGTTTCTAACTGCGGCAGTATAGTCGTTTTAAACCAATAAAATTAGCCTTTTCTTGCATCGTGTCCAACCGGTGTCCAATATACGGGGATGGACAGCGGTGGACATCGCAGATTGCCGGGCTCGCCTTGCTCACGAA
>DAISKM010000136.1:5009-8336 GCA_036820945.1 Pseudolabrys sp. | reverse complement strand
TGAACAGGCGAACGGGCGGGCCTTGCTTCGACCGAGGATCACCGCCGACGGGCGAGCACGCTCCGGAAAGCTCTTCATAAGGTATTCGGTCATCGCCGGCCATTCTTCAGGGGCCACCGGCGTGTCGAAGTTCTGCATCATGCGCACGACCGTGAGCCACCCTTTCGGCGTGTAGCCGACCCGGACGCGATTGATGTCATGGCAGCCGCCGCAGGCCTCGGTGAAGCGCTGCTTCATCGCGCCTTCGGGCCATTCCTTCGCGGTATATTGGGCGTGCGCGGGCGCAGCTGAGGCGCTCAGTGCCAGCGCGAGCAAGGCGCAACCAGCAAGGGTCTTTGGTGCAAGTTTGATCCGCATTGGGCTGTCCTCCCTGGAAGTACCTTCGATCTGTCCCGGTGTTTGCGCCAGCTTGGCGCAAAAATGATGGCAGCCGCTATCCGCAATCAGAAACGGGCGATTGGCCGTAATCTTTTGCATCTCGTCGTCCCTCCAGGAGGCGCTTTTCATCGGCCCAAACCGGCGCTATGACCGCTGCGAATGAGCCGTTTACCGGAGTTTTCCATGAACGTGCCTGCCCAGGTCGCCCCGCCTTACAAGCACACGCCGCTGTTTCCGCTCGGGCCTGACAAGACGCCCTATCGCAAGCTCGATATCGGCGGCGTCGAGGTCGAGAAAGTGATGGGCAGGGACATGCTGGTCATCGAGCGCGAGGCGCTGCGCGCTCTCAGCGAGGCTGCCTTCATTGACATCAATCATCTGCTGCGGCCTGCGCATCTCAAGCAACTGCGCAAGATCCTCGACGATCCCGAGGCGAGCGACAACGACAAGTTCGTCGCCTACGACTTCTTGAAGAACGCGAACATTGCGGCCGGCGGGGTGCTCCCGATGTGCCAGGATACCGGGACGGCCATCATCATGGGCAAGAAGGGCCGCATGGTGTTCACCGCGGGCGACGATGAAGCCGCGCTCGCAGAGGGTGCGCGCGATTCGTATCTGAAGCGCAATCTGCGCTATTCGCAGCTCGCGCCGATCTCGATGTTCGAGGAAAAGAACACCAGGTCGAACATGCCGGCGCAGGTGGAGATTTATGCCGAAGGCGAGGACGCATACAAGCTCTTGTTCATCGCCAAGGGTGGCGGTTCGGCCAACAAGGCGTTCCTCTTCCAGGCGACGCCCTCGATCCTGACTCATGACCGTATGCTGGCCTTTCTGAAGGAGAAGGTGCTCACGCTCGGCACGGCTGCGTGCCCGCCGTATCACCTTGCGATCGTCATCGGCGGCACTTCGGCCGAGCTGACCATGAAGACGGTCAAGCTCGCGTCGACCAAGTATCTCGACGAATTGCCGACCAAGGGCAGCGAGGACGGCCACGCTTTCCGCGATCTCGAGATGGAAGCGGAAGTTTTGAAGATGACGCAGTCGACCGGCGTCGGCGCGCAGTTCGGGGGCAAATATTTCTGTCACGATGTGCGCGTGATCCGCCTGCCGCGGCACGGTGCATCCTTACCGATCGGGCTCGGTGTTTCCTGCGCCGCGGACCGGCAAGCTCTCGGCAAGATCACGCGCGAGGGCGTGTTCCTTGAGGAGCTCGAGCATCACCCGGCGCAATACCTGCCCGAGATCGACCAGGAAAAGCTGGGCGGGCAGGTCGTGAAGGTCGACCTGCGCAGACCGATGAAGGACATACTTGCGCAGCTTTCGAAATATCCGGTGAAGACGCGCCTCTCGCTGACCGGCCCGATGATCGTGGCGCGCGACCTCGCGCATTCGAAATTGCGCGAAAGGCTCGAAGCAGGGAAGGGTCTGCCGGACTATTTCAAGAACCATCCGATCTACTACGCGGGGCCGGCGAAGACTCCGGCGGGCTACGCGTCGGGCTCGTTCGGCCCGACTACTGCCGGACGGATGGATTCCTACATCGAGCAATTCCAGGCTGCCGGCGGCTCGATGATCTCGCTCGCCAAGGGCAATCGCTCGGCGCAGGTGCGCGAAGCCTGCAAGAAGTATGGTGGCTTCTATCTTGCCTCGATCGGCGGCAGCGCGGCCAAGCTCGCCGAACACTGCATCAAGAAAGTCGATGTGCACGAATATCCCGAGCTCGGGATGGAGGCGATCTGGAAGATCGAGGTCGAGAACTTCCCCGCCTTCATCGTGATCGACGACAAGGGCAATGACTTTTTCAAGGAGTTGAATCTGGGGTGACGTGTTTCGTCAGGCGTGCGTCACGCCCCTGAACACGTCCGCTTGTTGCGGCGTTACGCCATCGCCGCGACCACAACCATCAGCAGCGAGATGCCGAGGTATTTCGCCGTCTGCTCGACGTCAGGCAGTTGCTCGGCGAAGCCGATCAGCCAGAGCACGCTGGCGACAGCAATCAGTGAATATTTCACCGCCGGGATTGCGGTGTACTTCCGCAAGAACCTCATGACACCACTCCACTAGCGCGCCCCGTCCCGGCAGTACGCACTACTGCAATGCAATGTAGCCTATTGCATCGCAAAATAGCAAATCCGAGTGGAAAGCCCGATGCATACGGATAACGCCGGGCCGCCATCTGGTTTCCCGCAAGGCGCAAAAAAACAGCATGCCGACGATCGCGGTGCCGCCTGTACCGAGAGTGCAAACAGCGCTCAACGAACGCGGAACGGTGTCACTTTTTTCTTCGTCGCTTGAGCGGGATGATCTTCGCGCTTTCGCCGGCGCTTCTTCGCAAAGCTTCTTTCAGGTTTGCTGGACGGCCATGCTTTCTCAGGAGATCGTTGAAGGCCTCATCCGCCAACTCCTGAAATGTCTTCATGCTTTCTGACGCCAGCAGGCGGAGCTCCTGCCAGGTCTCATCGTGAAATTGCACCCGTTTGCCGATCATGCTGTTCAACCCGATTGATCATTACTGTCTACGCCAATGAGGCCCAGACGACGGTTATTTGCGAGGCGTTTCCGGTCGCCAACTCATCTTTCAAATACCGCCTTGCTGCCTAGGGCGGTGAGCGCGCCCGCGCACAAGCGATCGGGATCGCGCTCGCCCTTGTGTGCCAGTGCGATAATGCGCTGGGCGATAATCTCGTTCACGATTGGCGGCTGGCCGGTATCGTGCAGCGATTTGCGCGCCTTTTCATACGCGTCGCACAATATCTGGACGGTGTCCGCATCGAACGCGGTCGCTCGAAAGAGGTCCAGAATAGTGGCCATCGCAACTGCCTCGGCTCGCGATTCTGCGCCTGTTTGGCGAGATTAGCTAGCCGCCGGTCAGATGCGATACTTTTGAGCATGATGCGTGAAGCCTCTGCGAAGGATGTGTGAAGCCTCGCCGATCACGCGCTTCCGAAC
>DAISKM010000136.1:0-4999 GCA_036820945.1 Pseudolabrys sp. | reverse complement strand
CTTCCGAACAGACTGCGACTTAGGACATGCCGTCGTCGGCCTTTTTTCCCTGCCGTTCCAGTTGCCGCTTGCGAGCGTCGGCAAGCTGCTCCCAGGTTTCAGCCATTTGCTCGAGCTGCTGGCGGTGAGTGGGCGAAGCGGTTCGCGCCATCTCCCTGCATTCGGCGGCATGCAGAAGGTACTCGTTGATTTTCTTCAAGCTGAAGTCCCCACTAATCTGTTATCCAACGGTACAGGCGAAGATTTCTTGTGCCCTGCCGCGACGAAGCATGCGTGAGGGTGCCGCCGATGATAGCGGGTGCCTACTGCTTCAGCTCCGGATCGTCCAGCTTGGGTGGCGCCGGTTCATAAATGATATCGGTTTGCGCATTGCGCAGGGCCTGCTCGGCCAGGCGCAGATAGCCACGTGCCAGATTTTCGAAGCCTGCGCGCATTTCCGGATTGGTTTCGGATTCAGCCTTGGCGAAAAACTCTGCCGCCCTGAACAGGTAGTTGTCCCCCGAGGTCATTGGACCCTCTGTTTTTTTACGCAACGTTTCTGTGCAATGCAGCGCGGGTGAAATCGTTCCCCGAGACAACCGAGACAAGCCCTTGTTTTTCTTGCAGGGTCTCCGAAACATCGTTCAAAAGAACATATTGCGAACAGAGAACAAATGGTGTACATTGCTCACCTCAGTCGATTCCGGCGGTGCAGAAGGGCTGCGTTGTCGGGGGGTCGAATCCCGGCCATAAGGAGCGCGACATCATGAGTCAGCCTGCCCTGCGTCTCGTTGAAGGATCGTCCATGGATAAATCGAAAGCCCTCTCTGCTGCGCTGAGCCAGATCGAGCGTCAGTTCGGCAAGGGCTCGGTTATGAAGCTTGGCAAAAATGACAAAGCCATGGATATCGAAGCCATCTCCTCGGGCTCGCTTGGGCTCGATATCGCGCTTGGCATTGGTGGGCTCCCACGCGGCCGCGTGGTCGAAATCTATGGGCCGGAATCCTCGGGCAAGACCACACTCGCATTGCACACGATTGCCGAGGCCCAGAAGAAGGGCGGTATCTGCGCCTTCGTCGATGCCGAACACGCGCTTGACGTGGTTTATGCCCGCAAGCTTGGCGTGAATGTCGATGATCTGCTGATCTCCCAGCCCGACGCCGGCGAGCAGGCGCTAGAAATCGCCGACACGCTGGTGCGCTCTGGCGCGATCGACGTGCTGGTGGTCGATTCAGTTGCAGCACTCGTGCCGCGGTCCGAGCTCGAAGGCGAGATGGGGGACGTGCAACCGGGCTCGCAGGCCCGGCTGATGAGCCAGGCGCTGCGCAAGCTCACCGCCTCGATCGCCCGCTCGCGCACGATGGTGATTTTCATCAACCAGATCCGCATGAAAATCGGCGTGATGTACGGCTCTCCGGAGACGACATCAGGCGGCAACGCGCTGAAATTCTATGCCTCGGTGCGGCTCGATATTCGACGCATCGGCGCGATCAAGGAGCGCGACGAAGTCGTCGGCAATCAGACGCGCGTGAAGGTGGTCAAGAACAAGCTGGCGCCCCCGTTCAAGCAGGTCGAATTCGACATCATGTACGGAGAAGGCGTATCCAAGACGGGCGAACTGATCGATCTCGGCGTTAAGGCCGGGGTGGTTGAGAAATCCGGCGCGTGGTTCTCCTACGACAGCCAGCGCATCGGTCAGGGCCGGGAGAACGCCAAGCAGTTTCTCAAGGAGAATCCCGACATCGCCGGCAGGATCGAAGCTGCGGTGCGTCAGAACGCCGGCCTGATAGCGGAAGCGATCATGGCGGGCGAGGACGGGGACAAGGACGACGAGGAAGCCGCGGAGGCTTGAAAGGATGCTGGGCTGCCGGACGGCGTTGTAACAACGCTGCCGCCCGGAGCCGGTCTTCGCGAGGCAGGCACAGCCTTCCAGAGCGAACCTCCGGCGCAGGAGCGATCAGAACCGCCGCCTGCCTTGCCCAAGCCGACCCAACTCGTCGAAACCAACGGTATTGCCGAGTCCCTCGCAGGGCCAAAGGCCGCTGACCCAAGGAAGGCCGGACCTGCGAAGGGCAGAGCAAAGACCGCGAGCGCAAGGAGCAAACAACCGAAGGCCAGGGCCGCCAAGGTCAAAGGCCCCAAAGTGAAAGGCTCCAAGCGAAAACGGAACACAGGCCAATAAGGCCGAGGGTTAGTAAGGCGAAGCGGCGGCGCCTGCGTTATCCGCTGCACCATTTTGGCGACGCGTATCATTCGGTGGTGCGCTAGCGTTCGCCCCCGTCGGCACCCGGCTGCGTAAAGCGGCCGCCACCGAGGACGGGGGCGAAGGCGTTTTTGCGGGAACGGAGTATTTTTCCGTCCCGGCGGCGGGGAGCCAGGCTGAACTCGTGCTTTCGCGGGAGTCTGGATGTGGGTTTTGTCGGGCCGTTCCTAGACTTACGCTACCCCCGCCGCTAAATACCCCCTGAAAACACAAGCCGCGCCGGGATTTAGAGCCGGCAGCGGGAAGGGTAGCGCAATATTTCAACATGAGCGGCGTCAACGACATTCGCAAAGGCTTCCTCGACTTCTTTGCCCGGAATAACCACCAGGTCGTTCCGTCGTCGTCGCTCGTGCCGCGCAATGACCCGACCCTGATGTTCACGAATGCCGGCATGGTGCAGTTCAAGAACGTTTTCACTGGCCTGGAGAAACGACCGTATTCTCGCGCGGTGACCGCACAGAAGTGCGTGCGCGCCGGCGGCAAGCACAACGACCTCGACAATGTCGGGTACACCGCGCGCCACCACACCTTCTTCGAGATGCTGGGCAACTTTTCCTTCGGCGACTATTTCAAGGACCGGGCCATCGAGCTCGCCTGGACCTTGGTGACTAAGGACTACGCCCTGCCAAAGGACCGGTTGCTAATTACGGTCTATGTTGACGACGACGACGCGTTCAGACTTTGGAAGAAGATCGCCGGCCTTCCCGACAGCAAGATCCTCCGCATCGCAGGCGCGGACAATTTCTGGGCGATGGGCGATACCGGCCCATGCGGGCCGTGTTCGGAAATCTTTTACGATCATGGCCCGCACATTCCCGGCGGGCCGCCCGGCTCCCCGGATGCCGAAGGCGATCGCTTCATCGAGATCTGGAATCTCGTCTTCATGCAATACGAGCAGCTCGAGGGCGGCAAGCGCATCGATCTGCCGCGGCCTTCGATCGATACGGGCATGGGCCTTGAGCGCATTGCCGCCGTGCTGCAGGGCACGCACGACAACTACGCCATCGATCTGTTCGTCAGCCTGATCCGCGTTATCGCCGAGCTGACCGGCGTCGATGCGGAGGGCCCGCAGAAGGCGTCGCATCGGGTGATCGCCGATCACCTGCGGGCGTCTGCATTCCTGATCGCGGATGGTGTTCTGCCCTCGAACGAGGGTAGGGGCTACGTGCTTCGCCGCATCATGCGACGCGCCATGCGCCACGCGGAGCTGCTCGGGGCCAAAGAGCCGCTGATGTGGAAACTTGTCCCCGTACTCACGCGCGAAATGGGGCAGGCTTACCCGGAACTTCTGCGCGCCGAAACGCTGATAACAGAAACGCTGAAGCTCGAGGAAACGCGCTTCCGGCGCACGCTTGAGCGCGGCCTTGCTATCCTCGACGAGAAAAGTGCCGGTCTGAAGAAGGGCGCGAT
Organism: Pseudolabrys sp.; assembly: GCA_036820945.1. Taxonomy (GTDB): domain Bacteria; phylum Pseudomonadota; class Alphaproteobacteria; order Rhizobiales; family Xanthobacteraceae; genus Pseudolabrys. The sequence continues at coordinate 1,347 of DAISKM010000136.1, read as the reverse complement.
GTTCGACGGAGAGACCGCGTTCACGCTCTATGACACGTACGGCTTTCCCCTGGATCTCACGCAGGATGCGCTGCGCTCGCGCGGCATCTCAGTCGATGTCGCCTCCTTTAGCGACGCGATGGAGCGTCAACGCGAAAAAGCACGCGCGTCATGGGCAGGCTCGGGCGACACGGCGCAGGAGAGCGTATGGTTTGCGCTGCGCGAGAGGATCGGAGCGACGGAATTCCTGGGCTACGAAACCGAAACTGCCGAGGGCGTGGTTGCCGCGCTTGTCAAGGACGGCAAGGAAGTTTCGGAATTGAAGAAAGGCGAAGACGGGTCGGTGGTGATGAACCAGACGCCCTTCTATGCCGAGAGCGGCGGGCAAGTCGGCGACACCGGCGAGATGCGGCGCGAGGGCGTCAGGCTTGTCGTGTCCGACACCCAGAAAAAAGCCGGCGATCTGTTCGCTCACCTCGTGAAAGTTGAGCAGGGCGCGGTGAAAGTCGGCGATCCGCTGCTGATGGACGTCGACCACGCGCGGCGCAGCGCGATACGCCAGAACCACTCGGCCACCCATCTTCTGCACGAAGCGCTGCGCCAGGTTCTTGGCGACCATGTCGCTCAGAAAGGCTCACTGGTCGCGCCCGATCGCCTGCGGTTCGACTTCTCGCATCCCAAGCCGATGTCGCCGGACGAAATCGAACGGGTCGAGGACATCGCAAACGACATGGTGCTGCAGAACAGACCAGTCACGACCCGGCTAATGGCGGTCGACGATGCGATTGCGTCGGGCGCCCGGGCCCTGTTCGGCGAAAAATACGGCGACGAAGTACGCGTGGTCGCAATGGGCGAGGGCGGCGGCAACACCATGGGCTGGTCGGTCGAATTGTGCGGCGGCACCCACGTGCGCCGCACCGGCGATATCGGGGTCATTTCCCTGGTCGGCGAGGCCGGCGTGGCGGCAGGGGTGCGTCGCATCGAGGCGCTGACCGGAAAAGCCGCCAGGAAGGCTGCTAACAAACAGCTTCAAGTCGTTAAAGCTGCGGCTGCAGAGCTTAAAGTGCCGCTTGAAGAGATGCCCGGACGCATCGAAGAACTGCTGGACGAGCGCAAGAAGCTCGAGCGGGATCTTTCCGGGGCTAAAAAGAAGCTCGCTATGGGCGGCGGCAAGTCCGAGGCTGGCGATGTGCGGCAAGTCAATGGCGTCAAGCTGTTGGCCCGGGCGGTCTCCGGCATCGAACTCAAGGATCTGCGCAGCCTTGCCGATGAAGGCAAACGTCAGGTGGGGTCGGGCGTTGTCGCAATCGTCGCCACCTCCGAGGATGGCAAAGCCGGCATTGTGGTGGGGGTCACGGACGATCTGAC
>DAISKM010000135.1:1207-8361 GCA_036820945.1 Pseudolabrys sp. | reverse complement strand
CCAGGAGCGTCACGTCCCATGGACCCTTGGCCATCAGCTTGGCCGCTTTCTCGGTCCCCGCGCGGCACGGCGTGCACTGACCGCAGCTTTCATCCTCGAAAAACTTCATCAGATTCAACGCCGCAGCCTTGATGTCGTCCTTGTCAGACAGGATCACAACCGCGTGGGAGCCTACGAAACAGCCATATTTCTCGAGGGTTCCGAAATCGAGCGGAATATCGGCCATCGAAGCCGGCAGGATGCCACCGGATGGGCCGCCCGGCAGATAGGCCTTAAACACGTGACCATCCTGCATGCCGCCGCAAAACTCGTCGATCAGTTCCCGCATCGTGATGCCGGCGGGCGCGAGCTTGACCCCAGGGTCCTTCACGCGGCCTGACACCGAGAAGCTGCGGAAGCCTTTACGTTCGTGGCGACCTTGCGAGGTCGCCCACTCGGCGCCCTTTTCAATAATGTCGCGGATCCAGAACATCGTCTCCACGTTCTGCTCCAGCGTCGGGCGGCCAAACAATCCGACCTGCGCAACGTATGGTGGTCGGTGCCGCGGAAGCCCGCGCTTGCCTTCGATCGACTCGATCATCGCGGACTCTTCGCCGCAAATGTAAGCGCCAGCGCCCCGCCGCAAGTGTAATTTGGTATGCGGCGAAAGATCCGCTTTCTCCACTTTCTCGATTTCCTCCAACTGCATCAGGCGGAGTTCGGGATATTCGTCACGGATGTAGATGTAGGTGTGGCGCGCTTCGACGACCCAGGCTGCTATCAGCACGCCTTCGAGAAAGCGATGCGGGTCGCGCTCGAGGCAATAGCGATCCTTGAACGTACCAGGCTCGCCCTCGTCGGCGTTGACGGCGAACATTCGCGGCGCCGGCTCCGCACGCACCAGCGCCCATTTGCGGCCGGTCGGAAAGCCCGCCCCACCGAGACCGCGCAATCCAGCATCGCTTACGATCTTGATCAGTTCGTCACGCGTACGTTTCTCGGTCAGGCAGGCTTTCAACAAACCGTAGCCGCCTGCTGTTTGATAAGCGGAGAAATCTACACCGGGCTTCCAGGCGTGCGCGTGTTGTTTCGTTTTGGCCGCCGTAGCTACGGAATCGGGCGTACCTTTGAATGTTTGAACGTGACCCACGGCGCAAACCGGCGCGCGGTCGCAAGCACCCATACACGGCGCGCGCAGCACGCGGACACCGCGTCCGAGTTTGCGGGGAAGATCCTTCAGCAATCTCTCGGCGCCGGCCATCGCGCAGGACAGTGAATCGCAAACGCGCACCGTCACCGGCGGCGGCGGCAATTCGTCTTCCTTCACGACATCGAAATGCGCATAGAAGGTCGCGACCTCATACACCTCCGTCAGCGCCATCTTCATCTCGGCGGCGAGCGCAGCAAGGTGCGCAGCGGAAATGTAACCGTAATGATCCTGGATCAGATGGAGATGCTCTATCAGGAGATCGCGCCGGCGCGGCCGGTCGGTGAGAAGCGCGCGCACTTCCACCAGCGCCTGTGGATCGATCTGACGGCCCTTTGGGGTCCGCGGCGGGCGGCGACGGCCGCCCCGCGGAACAACCTGGCCCGGCTGTGCCCCTTGAGTTGTGACGCTCATCTTTAGATTCTTCCTCTTCTCGACAAAAACGCCTCTGAAACGGGGTATTCAAGCCCCCGACTCAAATCGGTTGATAGGAACTATCTATTAATACTTCAATGCCGGTTGTATTTTCCGATCATGGAGCTTAGGTGCTCCTCAGTGCAATAACCTCGGACCGAGGCCCAGTATTGCTCGAGAAGCTCGAATTTCTGCTGGCGTTGGCCCGAGAGAAGCACTTTGGACGGGCGGCCGAGACCTGCGGCGTGACCCAGCCGACCCTGTCTGCGGGGGTCAAGCAGCTGGAGGATGCCTTCGGGGTGCTCCTGGTTAATCGCGGGTCCCGATTTCAGGGATTCACAGCGGAAGGCGAGCGCGTGCTCGACTGGGCGCGGCGCATCGTCGGCGACGCCCGCGCCATGCGCCAAGAGGTACACGCCCTCAAGCACGGCCTCGCCGGAAAGTTGCGGTTAGCAGCAATTCCAACCGCCTTGGCTATGGTCGAAACACTGACCACGCCGTTTCGCGCGCGTCATCCCGAGGTGCAATTCACAATCCTGTCGCGCACCTCGATCGAGATCCTCACCCATCTGGAAAATCTGGAGATCGATGCCGGCTTGACCTACCTCGACAACGAACCGCTCGGCCGTGTGACGGCGATTCCGCTATATCGCGAGCGCTACCGATTGCTGGTTGCTGCCGATGCGCCGCTTGGTGATCGACAAACCGTAACATGGAGCGACGTCGCTCAGGTCCCTCTATGCCTCCTGACGCCGGATATGCAGAACCGCCGCATCATCGAACGGCTCCTGCGCGACACCGGTATCGACCCGCACATCACGCTCGAATCGGACTCGATGATTCTTCTTTACTCGCACGTGCGCACCGGGCGTTGGGCCAGCGTCATGCCCGCACGACTCGCCGTCTCGCTCGGGCTTACGGACGTTCTGCGTTCGATCCCGATCGTGGAGCCGGAAGCAACGCACACGATCGGCCTGGTCGCGCCGGCACGCGAACCGATGACAACCTTGACCGCCGCTCTCGTCGCCGAAGCCAGGCGGGTCGCTCCCCTCTTGTCCGATTGAGTTAGATCAGCTGATCTCAGCGCGACTTTTGCCGCTAACGGGGCGGATTGCCGTCACTCTGGATCAGCTAAACAGGCGCAATCGACGGCGACGGAACGGCGACGACATCGTCGTCGATCGCGTCATCCCTCGCGGCCACCGGTTCTGGTGCGTCCTTGTTCTTTTCGTCCGCTTCCGCGCGAAGACTCATGCGACGCTCATAGAAATCGACGATATTCCGTGCGGTCTCCTGGCTGAGTTTCTTGTATCGCTCGAAAGATCTGCTCATGTCCTCCGCGTTGAGACCGCGGTTGGCAACATACATCAGCAGCAACTCACGCGCCGTCGTCCACGAGCAGCCAGCCGCCTTGGTCAGCAGCAGCACCATATCCTCGCCCTCGTCGAGCAGGGCCCGCTCAACCAGATCGACAGAGAAGATCCCCAGCCTCGCCAACGCCACAACTGTCTTTTCGAAATCCTGTGCATGGGCCGGCCCATGCACGCTGGCTTCCGTAATCGGGCGTACGTTGAATCGCCGCTTGGCATCACGCACGGCCGCCGCATGCGCGCGCGACGTCTTGCGAACCTCGCGCTGCATCGCCGTAGCAACGTCATCGACGGTATCACGAATGGCAGCAACCGCCTGCGGATTGGCCGCTTCAAGCCGCGCTCGCACCGTCGCCGACGCGGATTCCAGCAGCTTGATGAAGTATTGGCGCGGGAGATCGCTGCGTTCTCCGAGAGCCAAAGTCAGCCTTCTGTCGTATCGGGCCCGATTCGTCAGCTTGACGTAGCCGGCAAGAGAAAAACGCGCCCCTTTGTTTCTAACCACCCTATGGACAACGCGCTCGTTGCCGCGATCGACCAGAACGTCCGTGACCGTTTCGCTCAATTTCAACCGTTGAGCGATCGCATAAAGATGGTCCTGGCTTTTCGTTGTTGCGTTCTCAACGAGGTCGTCGTCGTTCAATTGCTGCGAACGGACAAGAACGGGTCCGGCCACCTCGATCGCATCGTCAAATGCGAATGAACGGACGAGCTTCGGCGGAGCGCCGTGCATGCCTGCCATCCGCTCGGCGAGCTTTGCGCGTGCCTTCAGCTCGATATCGACGCAAAGGCGGCGCAGCACGTCGTCGAAGAGTGCGATTTGCTGGTGCGAATAGTTGCGGGAACCGGCCGCAAAAAGATCGGTGATGCGATCGATGATTCTAAGCCGGTGCCGGGTGCTGGCTGTCGCAAGCGGGCTGACGAGCTCATCGAGCACAGACCGGCTCTGCGCAAGAGCATTGGCCGTTTCGGAGTTTGTACTGACTGACATGAGCGACTGTTAAACCGTTGAAGAATCGATGCAGCGGGTAGCACGCTACCGGAAAGTTCCGAAAAGTCGCTGTACGCGGACCATCCAAAAAAACAAAAAATTTTAGGAAATTTGCACTCAAACGGCGAAGGGCTCGCCATTGGCAAGCCCTTCGCTTTCGCTACGCGCGAGCAAGCAGACCTAGAACAGGCCGACGATTTGGCCTTGCGCGTTGACGTCGATCGAGTCCGCGGCCGGCACCTTTGGAAGGCCCGGCATCGTCATGATCTCGCCGCAGATCGCCACAACGAACTCCGCGCCAGCCGAGAGGCGCACTTCACGAACATTGATCGTGTGGTCGGCCGGCGCTCCCTTGGCGTCGGGATTGGTCGAGAAAGAGTATTGGGTCTTGGCAACGCAAATCGGCAATTTGCCATAACCCATTTCTTCCCAGCTCTTGAGCTGGTCCTTGACCGACTTGTCGGCCGTCACATTTTTTGCGCGATAGATTTCGCGCGCGATCGTTTCGACCTTCTCGAAAAGAGGCATCTCGTCGGGATAGAGAAACCGGAGCCTCGCCTTGCCGTCATCGATCACCTTCACCACGGCCTTTGCCACATCGGCAGCGCCTGCACCGCCCATCGCCCAGTGGTCGGCCATCAAGGCTTCGACGCCGAGGCCGCGGCATTTTTCTTTCACCAAGGCGATCTCGGCATCGGTGTCGGCGGAGAAGCGATTGATCGAAACTATGGCCGGTAGTCCGAATTTCTTCACATTTTCGACATGGCGCTGGAGGTTGGCCATGCCCGCCTCGAGCGCCTTCAGGTTTTCGGACTTGAGGTCCTCCTTCTTGACGCCGCCATGCATCTTGAGCGCGCGGATGGTGGCCACCAGCACCACGGCATCGGGCGCAAGGCCGGTCTTGCGACACTTGATGTCGATGAACTTCTCGCCGCCGAGGTCGGCGCCGAAGCCGGCTTCGGTCACCACGTAGTCGGCGAGCTTGAGCGCAGTGGTCGTGGCAACGACCGAATTGCAGCCATGGGCGATATTGGCGAACGGACCGCCATGGATGAACGCAGGTGTACCTTCCAGCGTCTGCACCAGGTTGGGCGCGACGGCCTCCTTGAGCAGCGCGGCCATTGCGCCATGCGCTTTCAGGTCGCGCGCGCGCACCGGTTTGCGGTCGCGCGTATAGGCGACGATGATATTGCCGAGGCGCTCCTTCAGATCGTCGATATCCTTGGCCAGACAGAAGATTGCCATCACCTCAGAGGCGACAGTGATGTCGAACCCGGCTTCGCGCGGATAACCATTGGCCACGCCGCCGAGAGAGCAGACGATCTCGCGCAGCGCGCGGTCGTTCATGTCCAGGACGCGGCGCCAGGCCACACGGCGCGAATCGATGCCAAGCGCGTTGCCCCAGTAAATATGATTGTCGATCAGCGCGGAGAGAAGATTGTGCGCCGAGGTGATTGCGTGGAAGTCGCCGGTGAAGTGCAGATTGATGTCTTCCATCGGCACCACCTGCGCATAACCGCCGCCGGCGGCGCCGCCCTTCATGCCGAATGACGGGCCGAGGCTTGGCTCGCGCAGGCACAGCATCGCTTTCTTGCCGATATGATTGAGCGCGTCCGTCAGTCCGACGGTGGTCGTGGTCTTGCCCTCTCCTGCCGGCGTCGGCGAGATCGCGGAGACGAGAATGAGTTTGCCGTTCTTCCTGCTCTGCAGCGATTTGACGTAGTCCATCGACACCTTGGCCTTGTAGTGGCCGTAAGGTTCGAGATTTTCCGGAGCAATGCCGAGCTTTTCTTTTGCAATATCGAGGATCGGTCGTTTCTTTGCGGCCTGCGAAATTTCGATGTCAGACTTCGGGCTTTGATGCTGCGAGGCGGGCATGGCGAGAGGTTCCGTTATGAAATTGACGATCAGCCGAGCCGCGCCCCGGCGGCGAGCTTGGCAGTGGCGATGAATTCGGAGGCGTCGATTTTCTTGCCTCCCTCGGGTTGAACCCGGGCGACTTTGAAGCGCCCGTCGGCACAAACCACGGTAAATCCGTCGGCATCGACCGCGACGACTTCGCCGAGCTTGCCGGCGATCCCCTTCGGATCCTTGGCGGGCAATGGTTTCGCGTCGAAAATCTTCAAGGCCTTGCCGTCGAGCGTGGTCCACGCGCCTGGCGCAGGATTGCAGCCGCGGATCAGGCGATCGATTTGCTCCCAAGGCTTGCCCCAGTCGATCCTGGCGTTGCCCGGACCGCAGCGGCCTTCATAGGTTGCCTTCGACTCGTCCTGCTTGATGCGCGGCGCCTTGCCGGCCTTCACAAGGTCGACAGACTCCATCATTGCCTCGACGCCCATCGGAAAAAGACGATCGAAATAGACCGTGCCGAGCGTGTCGGTATTGGAGATCGGCGTCTTCTTCTGGACAAGGATGTCGCCGGTATCGAGCCCGTTGTCGGGCCAGAAAATCGACAGCCCGGTTTCTTTCTCGCCCTTGATGATCGGCCAGTTGATCGCGCTCGCGCCACGGTATGCCGGCAGCAGCGACGGGTGATACTGGATCGAACCGTGAGTCGGAATGTTGAGAAAGGCCTCGGGCACAAACAGCGTGACGAAGGCCATGACCTGAAGATCAGGCTTCAGTGCCTTGAATTCCTCCCATACTTTTGGGTCCTTGTAGGACGCCGGCTGATAGACCGGGAGCTTGGCGGCGATGGCAGCTTCCTTAAGCGGATCAGCCTTGGCGCCCTCTTTTTCCGGCGCGACATAGACGGCGATCACGTTTTCGCCGCGCTTGAGCAGCGCCTCCAGCACAGCCTTGCCAAAGGCCTGCTGGCCATGAACCACGATACGCATTTAGCCCTCCCGAACCGGTCGAAGCTTACGCCGCTGCAGCCTTTTCTTTTTCCGGTGCAGTGAGAGCGCCGGACGCCTTGATCTCCTCGATGTCCTTGGCGCTGTAGCCAAGCACTTTCGAAAGGATCTCCTCGGTATGTTCGCCCAAAAGCGGCGAACGCTTCACCTCGGTGATCGAGTCCGACATTTTCACCGGATTGCCGACCGTGAGGTACTTGCCGCGCGTCGGGTGATCGACCTCGACGACTGTGCCCGTTGTTCGCAGCGACGGTTCCTCGGCGATCTCCTTCATCGACAGGATCGGCCCGACAGGAATGTCGACCTTGTTGCAGATTTCCATCACCTCGAACTTCGTC
>DAISKM010000135.1:0-1197 GCA_036820945.1 Pseudolabrys sp. | reverse complement strand
AACTTCGTCTTGGTCATGGTCCACTGCTCGATCGTCGCGAAAATGTGCCTGAGCCGGGGCAGCCGGGCCGGTGGCGTCGCGTAATCGGGATCGGTTTTCCACTCCGGCTTGCCGATCAGGTCGCAGATCTCGCCCCAGACCGGCGCCTGGGTAATGAAATAAATGTAAGCATCGGGATCCGTCTCCCAGCCCTTGCATTTGAGGATCCATCCCGGCTGTCCGCCACCCGAGTCGTTGCCCGCGCGTGGAACGGCTTGCCCGAAGGGAATGCCTTCGCCGTACTGGCTGTATTCGGATAACGGTCCGTGCTTGAGGCGCTGTTGATCGCGCAATTTCACGCGCGCGAGATTGAGCACGCCATCCTGCATCGCGCAGAGGACCTTCTGTCCGCGCCCCGTACGGGTGCGCTGGTAGAGCGCGGCACAAATGCCGAATGCCAGGTGAAGGCCCGTGCCGGAGTCGCCGATTTGCGCCCCGGTTACGAGCGGCGGCCCTTCGCGGAAGCCGGTCGTTGAGGCAGAGCCGCCCGCGCATTGGGCGACATTCTCATAAACCTTGCAATCCTCGTAGGGGCCGGGACCGAAGCCCTTCACCGAGGCAACGATCATGCGCGGGTTGAGCTTGTGGATGTGCTCCCAGGTGAGGCCCATGCGGTCGAGCGCGCCCGGCGCAAAATTTTCCACCAGCACGTCGCAATGCTTGATCAACCGTTCAAGAATCTCCTTGCCCTTGCGATGCTTGGAATCGATCGTGATCGAGCGCTTGTTGCCGTTGAGCATCGTGAAGTAGAGGCTGTCGGCACCCTTCACGTCGCGTAATTGGCCGCGCGTGATATCGCCGACGCCGGGCCGCTCGACCTTCATGCAGTCGGCGCCCATATAGGCGAGCAGCTGGGTGCATGTCGGCCCGCTCTGCACGTGCGTGAAATCAAGGATCTTCACGCCCTCAAGTGCCTTGCCGGCCTGTCCATATGGCTTGGACGAAGGCTTCGGTAGACCATTCGAAGCAGCCTTGGCGGACTTTTTCGACCTAAGCTTCACAACCTTTTTGGACGCGGCTCTGGATTTGACCTTTGCCTTTTTGATTTTCTTCTTTGCCATGTTCGTTCCCCTTATTTCTTTTTCAACACGCTTTGCGGATTGAGGTTGCCGATGCGGCCGCTCTCGCTCCCGGCCGCCGGATCGATGACGGCGTTGA
>DAISKM010000134.1:0-8455 GCA_036820945.1 Pseudolabrys sp. | reverse complement strand
TTGGGCTTCTCGACTTTCGGCTTCTTCTCACCCGTCTTCACTTCCGGCGGCTTGAGCTGCTCGCCAAGCTGCAAATATGGCCCGAAGCGGCCGCCACGCAGCGTCACTTCAAGGCCCGTTTCTGGGTCCTCGCCGAGAACCTTTTTACCCTGCACGCCATCGGCGTTGGGCGTGATCTGCCGCGTGAAATTGCATTCCGGATAATTCGAGCAGCCGATGAAGGCTCCGAAGCGCCCGGTCTTCAGAGAGAGCTGACCGGTGCCGCATTGCGGGCACTCGCGCCGCGGCCTGCCGTCGGCGCGTTCCGGGAAAATATGCGGTTCGAGCAAATCGTTGAGCGCGTCAAGCACGACCCGATTGCGTACCTCTTTGATGTCGTTGACGGCTCCGACGAATTGCTCCCAGAACTCGGCGAGCACGGCACGCCAGTCGATCGTGCCCGCCGAAATTTCGTCGAGCTTCTCTTCAAGGCTCGCCGTGAAATCGTACTCGACGTAGCGGGTGAAGAAGCTTTCGAGGAATGCAACGACGACACGGCCCTTGTCTTCGGGGATCAGGCGCTTCTTGTCGATGCGGACATAACCGCGGTCTTGCAGCACCTGCAGGATCGAGGCGTAAGTTGATGGCCGTCCGATGCCCAGTTCTTCCATGCGCTTGACCAAGGCGGCTTCCGAAAAGCGTGGCGGAGGCTCGGTGAAATGCTGCGAGGATTCGATGGCCTGCTTGTTGAGCAGTTCGCCCTCGGACATAGCGGGCAGGCGGCGTGACTCGTCATCATCGGGAGTCTCGTCCTGGCCTTCCTGGTAGAGCGTGAGGAAGCCATCGAACTTCACCACCTGGCCAGACGCGCGCAAATCGATATTCCGTGAACCCGCCTTTGCGACGATGTCGACCGTGGTGCGCTCGAACTCGGCGGACTCCATCTGGCTGGCGACCGCGCGATTCCAGATCAGTTCGTACAGCCGTGCCTGGTCGCGATCGACATATTTGGCGACTTCGGCGGGTGTGCGGCTGGCGCTGGTCGGACGCACAGCCTCGTGTGCTTCCTGCGCGTTCTTCGACTTGTTGTGGTATTCGCGTGGGGTCGCGGGAACGTACTCTTTCCCATAGTTGCGACCTAGCATAGCGCGGATGTCGGCAATCGCCTCCGGCGCCAGATCGATGCCATCGGTACGCATATAGGTGATCAAGCCGGTCGCTTCGCCGTCGATCTCCACGCCTTCGTAGAGCCGCTGCGCAAGACGCATAGTCATCGCCGGGGCGAGGCCGAGCTTGCGGCTTGCTTCCTGCTGCATGGTTGAGGTGGTGAAGGGCGGAGGCGGATTGCGCCGGGCCGGCTTTGCCTCGACTGCCGTCACCTTGAAGATGGCGTTCTCAAGATCTCGCGTGAAAGCTTCGGCTTCGGCGCCGGATCCGATGTCGAGGCGCTGGATCTTCTGTCCGTCCGCGCCAACCAGGCGCGCTTCGAAGACTTCGTTGCGGGGGGTCGAGAGCTTGGCAACGATAGACCAGTATTCCTTGGCGACGAATTTCTCGATCTCCAGCTCGCGATCGCAGACCAGCCGGAGTGCGACGGACTGCACGCGTCCGGCCGAACGCGCACCCGGAAGCTTGCGCCAAAGCACGGGCGAGAGGGTGAAGCCCACGAGATAGTCGAGAGCGCGGCGGGCGCGATAGGCGTCGACCAGCGAAGAATCGATCTGCCGCGGGTGCTTCATTGCCTCCGCCACGGCTTGCTTGGTGATTGCGTTGAACACCACGCGCTCGATTGCGTGTCCCTTGAGCGCGTTCTTCTCCTTCAGCACTTCCAGCACATGCCAGGAGATCGCTTCACCCTCTCGGTCAGGGTCGGTCGCGAGGATCAGCTTGTCGGCGTCCTTGAGCTTTCGCGCGATGTCGTTGATGCGCTGGTTCGATTTGGCGTCGACCTCCCAGAGCATGCGGAAATCCGCCTCGGGATCGACCGAGCCATCCTTGGCGGGGAGGTCGCGGATATGGCCAAAAGAAGCCAGTACCTCATACCCCGGGCCGAGGTACTTATTAATCGTCTTCGCCTTGGCCGGCGACTCGACTACGACAATATTCATGAAAATCCAATAGGTTATCCGCCGGTACAGTTAGGGCTCAAGGCGGAATCGGCCGTTTGTTGGCCCGGAACATGGGGAAGGTGACCCCTACTGTCAAATAAGCCCGTTAAGAAGCCGTGTCAGAACAGCCAAATAGGGCGTGAAAGAGACACAACTATAAATTGTTCAAATTCTCAAGTGCTACTTTAGAGAGGCCGCGGCGCCAGATACCGGCTTCTACTTTGTCTTCACGCCCAGCTTGTCCAGAAAAACATATGTCGGGTGGCCGTCTGGCAACATGCCCAATTTCTTCTGCTCCGCACGAATATTGTCGCGAAGGTCGAAATCAATGTGCCCCTCAAATTCGTTCACCTTATAACCCATCTCCGACAATTTTCTTTGCAGCGCAACACGCGCATCGCGCGACAGCTGGCGATCGTCCTTGGGCCAGGCCGTCTTGATCAACCCCCCGCCTTGCATGCGATCGGCGAGGTGACCCACCGCGATCGCATAGGCATCTGAATTGTTGTATTCCTTCAGCACATCGAAATTTTCGGTGACAACAAAGCCCGGGCCGGCCGCACCGCTTGGGAAGAACAGGATTCCTTGTCCGGAGGATGGAAACGGTTTTCCGTCGGCGCGGCGTATACCAAGCGCTTGCCATTCGGCGAAGGTCGCGCGGCTGCGCATGTAGTCGAAACCATTCGGGACGGTTACCTCGAAGCCCCAGGGGAGGGCCGGGTTCCACTTCCATTTGCGCAGGTAGTTGGCCGTGGATCCGAGCACATCCGGCACGTTGCTCCAGATATCGGTGCGGCCATCACCCGAAAAATCGATGGCATAATCGACGAAATTCGACGGCATGAACTGCGTCTGACCCATGGCGCCGGCCCAGGAGCTGACCATCTTGTCCCGCGCAATGTGGCCGTCCTGCATGATGCGCATAGCGACCAGCAATTCGTTTCGGAAATAGGGGTGGCGGTACTTTACGTATCCCAGCGTGGCCAGCGACCGAAACACGTCCCAGCGATCCTTCTCGGCGCCGAAGTCGGACTCCATTCCCCACAGGGAAAGCAGCACCCAGCGCTCAACCTCGAATTTCTTTTCGACTGCATCGAAAGTCTTGGCCCATTCGCGGGCCTTGAGCTGTCCGTCCGCGATGCGACGGTTTGATACGATCGCGTTTACATAGTCGCCGACCGGTTTTCCGTATTCCGGCTGGCGCTTTGTCGCCGCAATGACCCGCTGGTCCGGCGTGACCCCTTTTAAGGCAAGATCGAAAGTCGCGCGGGTAACTCCCTTGGTTTGCGCATCAGTCCAAAGCTCGGACGCAAAGGCCGCGAACGATTGTTCCTGCGCGCGCGATGCTTGAGCCTGCAATACCAGAAGCACCACGAGTGCGATGGCTGATCTTCGTGACATGAATAGGTTTCCGACTGGAGGCCAGTTGATATTGCACGTTACAGCAGCGATACCAACCCTGCACCATGCCGTTCGATCCGTCCGGCAATCTCGAGCTCGAGCAGCACGGTGCGCACAATCGTGGCGGAGGTGCAGGCGAGCCGCACTAGGTCGTCAATCGATATTGGCGCGGGACCGAGAAGCGCAATGAGGCGGCTGCGCTCCTCATCAACGGTCGTAAAATCGGGAGAGCCGGGCGGCTCCTGGGCTGGCTCCTGCGCCGACGCAATACGCGGCTCGCGGCCGAGAATAGGTTCAATCGCTGTGATCACATCTGCGGCTTCGGTCACCGGCGTCGCGCCTTGCTTGAGCAGACCGTTCGTCCCTTCGCTGCGCGGATCTAATGGCGACCCTGGCACCGCGAAGACTTCGCGTCCTTGTTCGGCCGCAAGTCGCGCCGTGATGAGCGAACCGGAGCGGCGGGCGGCCTCGACGACCACGACACCAAGCGAAAGGCCCGAGATGAGGCGATTGCGGCGCGGAAAGTCGTGGGCGCGTGGCTCCCAGGTGAATGGCATTTCAGATATCGCGGCGCCTTCCGCCAGAAGCTCTTCAAGCAGTGTGACGTGTTCGGCCGGATAGATCCGGTCGTGGCCACCGGCGAGCACAGCCACGGTGCCTGTGCCCAGGCTCGCGCGATGCGCAGCGGCGTCGATGCCGCGCGCGAGCCCGGATATCGCGCGCAATGCGCTGGGCAAACTTGATCCCCGCCGCCGATGCGTTCCGCGAGCCGACAATGCCGATCAGCGGCCGCGCCAGCGCATCGATCTTGCCGCGCACCGCAAGAACCGGCGGCGAATCGTCAATCATTCGCAGACGCGCGGGATAGTCTGGCTCGTCAAGCGTGAGAAATTCGACACCCGCCGCTTGCGCAGCCTTCAATTCGGCTTCGGCGTGCTCGCGCGAGCAAATACGCGGGGAACGCTTCAAGCCGCCGCGGCGCGCCAGATCGGGCAGGGCCATAAGGGCGGGATGGACACCCCCGTAGTGCTTGACAAGATCATGAAAGGTACGGGGGCCAATGTTTTCGCTGCGGATCAGCCGCAGCCAATCGAGACGCGGATCTTCTTGTCCACGATCGCTCAACGTCCGCAACCCCGCTTCCACGCTAGGACAGCACTACAACCGTTTCTTGGCTGATACAACTATAAGTTTAGTCTGGCCTTGCTGCTTTTGCGCCGATCTTGCCTTCGGTGCCGCTGAGCAGACGAGCGATGTTTTCCCGGTGCTTGATCCAGAGTAATAGAGTGAGAAGCACAAAGACCGCCGCGACGGTTGGGAGACCAAACAACCACAAGGCCAAAGGCGTCATCGCGCTGGCGATGAGCGCGGCCAGCGAGGAAAAACGAAAAACGGCCGCCATCGCGAGCCAGATTCCGCAAAATGCCAGCGCCGCGGGCCAATAGAGACCAAGCAGCACACCGATGTAGGTGGCAACGCCCTTTCCGCCCTTAAATCTCAGCCAGACCGGAAAGAGATGGCCGAGAAATGCCCCAAGGCCCGCGATGAGCGCCGCATTGGGCCCGAAGTGCGCCGCCATAAGCACGGCGACGGTGCCCTTGAGGGCGTCACACAGAAGCGTGGCCGCAGCCAGACCCTTGCGGCCCGTGCGCAAGACATTGGTCGCGCCGATGTTGCCCGATCCGATCGCCCGAATGTCGGGACCGCCCGCGGCGCGTGTAAGCAGAAGCCCGAACGGGATCGAGCCGAGCAGGTAGCCGAAAACAAGCGCCAGTACGATCATACGTATTCGTAGACGGTGCGCCCGGAAACGATGGTGCGAACGACGCGGCCCGTCAGTCGGGCTTCATCGAAAGGTGTGTTCTTGCACTTGGACTTCAATTCGTTTGGATCAAGAACCCACGGCAGTTCAGTGTCGATCACGATCACGTCGGCAGGCGCACCGCTCTTGAGCGTGCCGCCAGGAAGGCCGAGCAGCTCTGCAGGCCGCGTCGACATTGCGCGTAACAGCGTCGTCAAATCGATCTCGCCACCATGAACCAGGCGCAGGCCTGCTGTGAGCATTGTCTCCAGTCCGATCGCTCCCGGCGCGGCTTCCGCGAAGGGCAATCGCTTCGTCTCGACGTCTTGCGGATTGTGATCGGACATGATCACGTCGACGAGACCCGAGCCCACTGCTTCAACGAGCACCTTGCGGTCGTCCTCGGCGCGCAACGGCGGCGCCAGCTTGAGAAAGGTACGATACGGCCCGATGTCGTTTTCGTTCAGCGTCACGTGATTGATCGACGCAGAGGCGGTGACGTCGAGGCCGGCATCCTTGGCGCGGCGCAAGACCTCGAGCGTATCGGCGCAAGTGACCGAAGCGGCGTGATACCGCCCACCTGACAAGGCAACGAGACGCACGTCGCGCTCAAGCATGACTGTTTCGGCGGCTTTCGGAATGCCGAGCAGTCCGAGGCGCGCGGCGAACTCGCCTTCATTCATCACGCCATCGCCGATCAGGTTCGGATCTTCGGTATGGTGCACGATCATCGCGTCAAAATCGCCGCCATAAGCGAGCGCGCGCCGCATGACCTGCGCGTTGGTGACGCTCTTCGCGCCGTCGGTGAAGGCAACCGCGCCGGCGGCCTTGAGCAGGCCGATCTCAGTCATTTCCTTGCCTTCGAGCCCTTTGGTGATCGCCGCCATCGGGTGCACGTGCACAATGGCATTGTCGCGCGCGCGACGCAGCACGAAATCAACCGTGGCCGGGTTATCGATCGCCGGAGACGTATTGGGCTGACAGACAACCGTCGTAACGCCGCCGGCCGCCGCGGCCTGGCTGGCGGAAGCAAGCGTCTCGCGGCTGGCTTCCCCAGGTTCGCCGACGAATGCGCGCATGTCGACCAGGCCCGGCGCCACCACTTTGCCGCGGCAATCGATGACATCGGTGCCTTCGGGAACGCCGGCGGCGCCGATGCCTTTCTTCGTTTCGCGAATGACGCCTTCCGCGATCAGAAGATCGCCGACGATATCGAGATCGCGCGACGGATCGACGATGCGGGCGTTGGCGAGCAGGATCGGGCGGCGGTCGGTGAGCATCATGAACTTACCCTGCCATTCCGCGTTGCGCCGTCCCGGAATGACAACATTCTACGCATTCGGCAGATTTCGCGACAAGGCTTCCAGCACCGCCATGCGGACCGCGACGCCCATCTCAACCTGCTCTCGGATCAGCGACTGCGCGCCGTCTGCCACGATGGAGTCAATCTCGACACCACGATTCATGGGACCGGGATGCATCACCAGTGCGCCCGGCTTTGCATACGCCAGCTTTTTCTCGTCGAGACCGTAATAGTGGAAGTATTCCGACATTGACGGCACGTAGGAACCATTCATCCGTTCGCGTTGAAGTCTGAGCATCATGACGATATCGACGTCAGCGAGGCCTTCGCGCATGTCTCGGGCGACTTCTACGCCGAACCGTTCGATCCCCGGAGGCAGCAGCGTGGAGGGTGCGACAACGCGCACACGCGCGCCCATGGCATTGAGCAGGATGATGTTCGACCGGGCGACCCGCGAATGAAGAATGTCGCCGCAGATGGCAACCAGCAGCCCCTCGATGTGACCCTTGTTTCGGCGGATAGTCAGCGCGTCGAGCAAAGCCTGGGTCGGATGTTCATGCGATCCGTCGCCCGCGTTGATTACCGAACAGTCCACCTTGCGGGCAAGCAGTTCGACGGCGCCGGAGGCGTGATGGCGCACGACGATGATGTCAGGGTGCATGGCATTGAGCGTGATTGCCGTGTCGATCAATGTCTCGCCCTTGCGCATGGAGGATGAGCTGGTCGACATGTTCATGACGTCGGCGCCAAGACGCTTGCCGGCGAGCTCGAATGAGGCCTGCGTCCGGGTCGAGACTTCAAAGAAGAGATTGATCTGTGTCCGGCCGCGCAGCGACGTGCGCTTCTTTTCGATCTGGCGATTGAGCTCGACGAATTCTTCGGCGAGGTCGAGCAGTCCGGAAATGTCCTGCTGCGAAAGCCCTTCGATCCCCAACAAATGCCGCCTGCTGAGGACAAAAGAAGGTTTCGGCGCAATGGTCATTAAAGCAAGACCTATAGGCGGAACTTGCCGCCGCGGCAAGGGCGTTGCTCACCGATCCACAAGGCAACTCATTCAGATAATTAATAAACTCGTTTACCCCAATCCTGGTCGTGGAACGCGAATTCACCATGGGCCTGCGGGCGCGGGCGGGACGGTTCCCCCAAATATTCGTGAACGTTCAGGGCTGTTCCGCAGCAGTTCCGACGAAACCGCGACGCGAATGCCGGAATTGAAAGGAGGCCACATGAGGACGATAGCAAAATACGCCACGGCGATGGCGCTGACCGGTGCGCTCGCGGTTGCCGCAGTATCACCAGGTGAGGCACGCAGTGGACGTAATGCGGCCGCGATCGGCTTCGGCGTTGGTGCGGTAGCGGGCGCGGCGTTCGCAAGCTCGGCCTACAACGGCGGTTATTACGGGTTCTACGACCCAGGCCAGTTTGGATATGCCTACGCCCCGGGCTACGGGTATAACGCGTACGCCTATGAACCCGGGTATGCCTACGTGGCGCCGGGCTACGATTACCACGGCTACAACAGGTATGGGTACTACGACGGGCACAACTGGGCACGTCAGCACAGCACCAACAATTTCTCGATTGACTCGCAGCGTTAAGCTGGGACGAAGTCGGGAAGGAGAGGGGTCGCTCTTCGGAGCGGCCTCTTTTTCTTTCATTTTTAGATTTCCCCGTTCACGGAGCGGGGTCTTTCTTGCTCCTTACATTCGCGCCAGCCGGTCGAGTGCACCTTGAAGAATGAAAGCGGCGGCGTGTTGATCGATCACGGCTGCACGTTTTTTGCGACTGACATCGGCAGCGATCAGCTCGCGCTCATGGCCGGGCCGTGCTGGCGCTGGAGCTTGTCCCGCTCGTTCTCGGCCG
>DAISKM010000133.1:0-8474 GCA_036820945.1 Pseudolabrys sp. | reverse complement strand
CCATCAGGGTATATCGTCGCGTATCGAGGCCGAGCGACAAGGCGCGGATCGGATTTTCGCGCAGGGCAACAAAGGCCCGGCCCCAGGGGGAGCGAAGCATCCACCAAATCGCAAAGGAAAGCACGGCAAGAACGCCGAGACAGAGGAAATAGAAATCGCGCGCCGCGGTGGTTTTCCATCCGAGCAGCGTCGGACGTGGCGTTCCGGTAATTCCATAAATGCCGTTGGTCAGCCATTCCTCGTTGCGCAGCACAAGGAATACAAGCGTCGTGAAAGCTAGCGTGACGAAGGCCAGGTAGTGGTGCTGCACGCGCAGCGCCGGATAGCCAAGAAGCCAACCGACGGCAAAGCACAGCAGGCCGGCCGCAAAAAATGCAATGAAGAACGGCACACCCAATGGCGTCAGCAGTGCAACCGTATAGGCGCCTATTCCGACGAAAGCGCCCTGCGCCAGCGAAATCTGCCCGGCGTAGCCGAGCGTCAGATTCAGTCCGATCGCCGCAATCGTGAGTACCGCCCAGGTTGAGATCAGGAAAATGCCAAACGGCTTGAGAAAAAACGGTGCCGCGATTGCGGCAATCGCAGCGAGGCCAACGATTATGGCGCCCATGCGCGTCACACCGTGCGCTCCTCGAGCCGACCCAGCAGGCCCTGAGGCCGAAACAGGATGACGATGATGAGAATGATCAGCGGAAAGGCGCCCCGATATTGCGAGGAGATGTAGGCGGCCGACAGATTATCGAGCACGCCAAGAATAACGCCGCCGAGAATGGCGCCGCGGACCTGATTGAATCCACCGATAATTGCGGCAATGAACGCGGCCATCCCGAGCGTCTCGCCATTGGTGAATTTGGCGAGGTAGATCGGGCTCACCAGGATCGACGCGATCGCAACAAGGACTGCGTTCAGCAGAAACGTGTAGAGCACCATCAGCCGCACAGGGATGCCCAAAATGCGTGCCAAGGTCGGATTCTGCGCGGTCGCCTGCATTTGGCGTCCGACCCGCGTCTTGTTGAGCAGGAGATTCAAAGCGACCACGGTGAGGATCGCGATCGCCAGCACGACCAAGCTCTGCGTCGAGACCACCGCCTCGAAAATTTGAACATCGGTCGGCGGTACGAGCGCAGGAAACGGTTGCGCCTGCGAGCTGTAAAAGTCCTTGGCGCTTTCCTTGAGGAACAGTGACAGCGCGATGGTCGAAATGACCAGCGGCAGCACCCCGTATTTCAGCATCGGATCGACGATGACAACCTTGAACAGAAGTCCGAGGATGACGATCGAGAACGCAATGCCGATCAGCGCCGCCAGCCAGAACGGCGCGCCGGCATTCATGGCAGCCAAGACGAAAAAAGCGGGCAGCATGACGAACTCGCCCTGGGCGAAATTGATCGTCTGGGAGGTCTGCCAGAGCAGCGTGAATCCCACCGCAATCAGCGCATAAATCGCGCCGGTCGCGAGGCCGGATACCAGCAGCTGAATAAAGGAGGCCATGCCGGAGGGCCTTTGACTTCCGCCCGGTCATGTTGACCGGGCGGAAGAAATTCCGTGACGCGACTACTTGCCGAGCTTCGGCAAGGTTTCGACGATCTTCTGCTTGCCGTCGACGACCTCGCCCAAAAAGCTGATGCGGTCGATGTCGCCGTTCTTGTCCCAGGTCGCCTCCATCAGGATGCCCGGTTCGTCCTTGGGCGAAATGGTGATGCCGTGCGCGGCTTCGGCAAAGGCCTTGCTGTCGAATTTGCCGATCTTTTCGGTTACGTGCTTGATGAAGTAGACGCCTGTATAGCCTTTGATGCCGTTGTGATCGCAAGCGTAATTGAATCGCTTCTTGAAGCGCTCGGCGAACTCCTGCACGGCCGGGATCGGCGCATCGATGGTGAGCCCCACGTGGCCGCGCACGCCATTGGCCGCTCCGCCGGCAAGATCGATGACCTTCTGGCCAAGCAAAGTGGTCTCGCCGATCAGAGGCTTGTTGAGACCCTGCTTCCTCGCTTCGCGCAGGAAGCGCGCGCTCTCTTCTTCGTTGAGGTAGACGAAGATCGCATCGGCATTGGCGCTCTTGAGCTTGACGACGTCGGCCGAGAAGTCCGCCTGGCCAGACTCGGTCGAAATGTCGGCGACAACCTTGATGTCGCGGGCATTCATCTCCTTGTTGAAGGTGTCGCGACCACCTTTGCCGAAGTCGTTGTTCACCCACAGCACGCCGACGGTCTTAGCCTTGATGCCGTCGCGCATGTAGTTGGCGATCTTCGGCATACTGAATTGCTGTCCGAATGAGGTGCGGAAAACGTAGGGATTGCCCTTCTGCGTGATTGCCGCAGCTTCACCGCCGACAATTTCGGGGATTTCCGCTTGCTGGGTCAGCAGCATGTCGACGAGGACAGAACCGGAGAAGACAGGACCGATGATGACGTAAGGCTTGTTGTCGAGCACCTTTTGCACTTGCGCGCGCGAGATGCCGGCATCGCTCTGCGTATCGAGCAAGGGCGTTTCGATCTTTTTCCCCAGAATGCCGCCCTTTGCATTGATCTCGTCGATGGCCATCAGCATGCCGTCGCGGAAGTTGGTTCCTGATACCGCTCCGGCGCCAGACAGTTCGAGGATGGCCGGAATGTAGACGGTCGATTGCGCGAAAACGGGGCTGGTCACGCCCACACCCGCCAGAATGCAAGATGCAATTAGCCCTGAACGGAACATAGGAAGCTCCTCCTTTGCCAAATCGGCCCGTTAATCGGGCTTCTGGGCACAACGGCCCCCACAGAGCCTGTTTTGCCGACCCCGACCTTGCTGATCATGCGACGCAAGGTCAATAACCAAGACGTGCACCAAACTTAACATGTTGTTATTTTTTGCGTGAGCTGCGCTGCCGCGATACAGCTTCCATTTCACCGCGCAAGGCCGCGACAAAACGCGCAGCATGGCTCGACAGCGAGACATCCTTGCGGTGCGCGATGAAGGTCTGGAACGCGGTCGGTTCGGCTATATCCAGCACCCGCAGCCGTGGCCACTGGTCAGCGGCCAGGGTGAACTCGTCAACGATGGCAATGCCGAGACCGTGCGAGACCAGGGCGCAAACTGTCGACCCAAACCGGGCGCGGATCGTCACTTCGTAATGCAGGTCGTGACTGGCGAACAGCCCGGCCATGATCCGCCCATAAGGATCGTTTGGATCTACACCAATCAACGGATATTTCACGATCTCATCCGCCGTTACACGCGCGCGGCGAGTCAGCGGATGGCCGTCCGGCACGATGCATTTCAGTCGCCCCCGCGCCAGCGGCGCGACCGCGAGCAACGCGTGATCGAGCTTGCAGCTCAATGCCACCAGTTCGCCTTTGCCAAGCAAAAGATAGTCGATGGCGTCCTCGATCTTCAGGATATCGACCTCGATCAGCAGATTCGGCAATGCCTTGCGCAGGTCGGCGATTGCGCGGGGCACCATGACGTTTGCAATGCTTGGCACCGAGCCGATCTTGAGCTCGGTATTGGCACCCCGTTTGATCCGCGAGATAACGAATTGCAGGTCTTCGACCTTGTCATAGACACCGTTGATTTGGCTGAAGATGGCGTTGGCCTGGGGAGTCGGGCTGTAGCGGCCGCCTCTGCGGCTGAATAGCTTGACGCCGACGGATGTCTCGGCGTGCTTCATCACGCGGCTGACGCCCGGCGACGAAACATTCAAGAGCCTTGCGGCACCGCCAACGGTGCCGGTCACCATAATCGCGCGAATGACCTCAATTTGGCGCAGCGTCAGCATGAGCGCCAGGCCTTTACTTGCGCCGAGCGGGCGGATCGCGGGTCAGATTTTTAGCCGCGAGCTCGTCGAGGTAATCCTGCCAATAGGCGGTATGATTGCGGCCGAGATCGAGCAGATAATTCCAATCGAAGATCCCGGTCGAATGAAGATCGTCGAACACGAGCCGGACCGCATAATTGCCGACCGGCAACACCTCAATAATCTCGACATCACGCTTACCGGGCACCGTCTTGCGTTCCTCGGCCGAATGCCCCTGCACTTCCGCACTTGGGCTTTTCACGCGCAGATATTCGGAAGGCAGATCGAACTTCTCACCTCCGTCGAATGTTACCGTCAAGGTTTTGCGATCCTTGTGCAGGCGCAACTCCGTCGGCCAAACCTGCGTGTCGGTCATCAATTCACAAACCGTACTGTGCCCGTGACGCTGAGGTCGTAACCGCCTAACTCGCGGGCGCGCGTTCTGAACTCTTCCGAATGCATGAAGTTGACCAGCGATTGCATCGGCGGATGAAAATAATCGCGCTGACGCATGACCAGATCGAACGGCTCCCAAACGATAGGCACAAAATCAAGGCCCGCAGCATTGGCGACTCCGCGCGTCGCGATTCCCGTGTCGGCACGTCCGGCGCGAATTGCCTGCGCAATATCAGGGCCTGTCGGGCAAGTGGGAGCGACCGCGGCGAGCTGATCGAGTGAGATCTTGGCCCGATGCATCAAGGCCAACAGCAGCAATTGTGCGCCGGCACCTTTTGGCCGCATGGCCAGGCGTGCCCGTGTCCTGCTCACGTCTTCAATGGAAGCAAGTTTCAATGGATTTCCTGGCGCAACGAGCAGACCTTGTTCGCGCCGACAAAAGGCGATCATCACCGCATCCTGCAATCCGCCGCGGCTTTTCACGGCATCGACATTTGCGTCGACTTTTACGTCGTCGAGGACGTGAAGATGGATTGCCGCAGCAAGCATCTCGCCGGAGGTGAAACGAGAAAATCCCGCTTCGCTGCCAACCGCCAACGTCGCCAGACCCGAGCCGCTCTCGCGCAGGGACCATTCGAGCAGCGGGTCATGACTTCCGCCGACGATCGGCGCCGGCTCGGGTCGCGCCGTTCCCGCCGGTCGCGAAACGCTGGCCGCGAGCCAGTGGTCGAGTTCGGCTTTTGGAAATAGCCAGCGTCCGGTGATCTTCGTGCAAGGGACGGTTCCTTCAGCCACCATTTCATAGATCTTCCGCTCCTTGAGGCGGAGATAGGCGGCTGCCTCGGCGGTGGTAAATAACTGCACGATGTCAACCTGCACCCAGATGCACCCTTTTTTGAGGATGCCTAAAACAGCAAAAATAACAAGGGAGTGCCGTCCGGGAGGCGCCAGCGACGCCCCCTTTTTTAGGGTCGGCGGTCGGAACGTGAAACAGGGCCGTCCGATCGCGCTGCCTCTCTACCGGACCGCTGTCAGATCGGTATCCGCGCCGACCGGCGCAGTCTTCGACGAAAATACAGGTAGATGGCCAGTGGCACGCCAACCAACATCAATAACAGAAACCCGTACGGCAGCTGCAATGGGTGGGTGGCCCTGGAAAATCGTTCGACGATTTCCGAAATCCAATAGCCCTCCCAGACGATCAGCAGCAAGCATCCAACCAGGATAAGAACCAGCCGCCGGTCGTCAGCGGCCTGGTCGACCACAAAGGACGCGTTATCGTTTCGGACCCAACGGCCGCGTTTCGGATCAAAGTGATGATGCTTTTTGAATTTCAACAGTCTGCGAAGTGCCCGCTTTCTCCTTTGCCGGCCCCATCGTCGATGCCTGAGCGACTCGGTGGCGAGAAAGACCACCAAGCCCAAAGCGACCACCCAGCCAAGCAAAATTGCGATCTGCAGCATTGCGGTGTCAGCGAGATTAACGCTTCGTGTCTATCTTTGCGCCGAAACGTGGTCTTCGTCCACAAGTGAGTTCCGACATTTTCGTTTGCCGACGCAAGCCGGCAGCAGCCAGGCTACTGTGCCAAATCAGCTCCACCCAGGCCCGCAATCACAAAGTCGATCATCTGATCGAGCGTCGGACCTGGCTTGTTCGCAGATTCGGCAATCAACTGCGGATGGAAAAACCGAATCATCGCTGCACAGGTGCACATGGCGGCGGTGCCGGGGTCGCGCACATGGAATTCGGCGCTGGCGACGCCAGACGCAATTACATTCGCAATCACGCTAGTTATAAATTCCATATGCGCGCGGCAAACATCCCAATTTTCTTCCATCGCGCAGGCGACCATTTCGTGCATCTTGGAGTCGCCGACATAGCGGGCTGAATTCATTTGATGGACGGTTGTCAGCAACTTGCGCAGCCGCCCCGCGGCGCTCCCCCGGCTCGTGGCAATAGCTTGTGAGGCTTGCTCGACCTGCCCCATCAGCTTCCGCGCGACGCCGGCGTTAATCGACTTCTTGGAATCGAAAAAGCGATAAACATTGGCCGGGCTCATCTGAAGAGCCTTGGCGATGTCCGCCACGGTCGTCTTCTGGTAGCCGATTTCACGAAACAGACGTTCGGCAACGACGAGAATCCTTTCCCGAACGTCTGTCTCAACATGTTCAGTTACGTAGCTCATTTGAAGTCCCAGCCTTTCCTCTCACTCGGCGGCAACCGGAATCCCGCCGAACCCTTGCACGAGTTGCGACGCGCCTGATAGCTCGCCTGCCTCGTCGCCACGCTCGCCAAGACGCTTACGGTACCATAACGCGTACAGACTTGGCAGGAACAGCAAGGTCAAAAACGTTGCAACGAACAGGCCGCCCATGATCGTGATCGCCATTGGTCCCCAAAAAGCCGAGCGCGACAGTGGAATCATGGCGAGAATGGCGGCCAACGCCGTGAGGACAACAGGACGCGCCCGCCTGACGGTTGCTTCGACAATCGCTTCGCCGCGTGTCAATCCCTGTTTCACGTCCGATTCGATCTGATCGACCAGAATCACCGCATTGCGCATGATCATGCCGGCAAGTGCGATCAGGCCGAGCAATGCGACAAAGCCGAAAGGCTTGCCTGAAAGGTTCAGGCCCAATGACGCTCCGATGATTCCGAGCGGCGCGGTGAGGAACACGAGCACCAGCCGGGATATGCTTTGCAGCTGAACCATGAGTAGCGTGAGCATGACGCCGATCATCAGGGGGAACAGCACGTAGATGGACGCATTGCCCTTTTCCGACTCCTCGATAGCGCCGCCGATTTCGATTCGATAGCCCGGCTCGAGGCGGTCGCGGATCGGTTGCAGCTTCGGCCAGATGGCGTTGGTAACGTCGGGCGGCTGGACCCCGTCGACGACGTCGGCGCGCACGGTCATCGCCATGTCGCGGTTGATTCGCCAGAGAATCGGTTCCTCATGCGCATACTCGACTTTCGCGATCTGCGAGAGCGGAACTGCAATTCCATTACGCGAATAGAGCGACAGGTCGCCAATATGGGCAAGATCGAGTCGCTCTGCAGGAACGGCGCGGCCCACCACTTCGACTTTCTCGATGCCGTCGCGGATCGTGGTGATTTTCACGCCCGAAAGCAGCATGCCCAGCGACTTCGAAATGTCCTGGGGTGTCATTCCCAAGGCGCGGACTCGGTCCTGGTCGACAACGAGTTTCAGATATGGGGCCTGCTCGTTCCAGTCGAGATGCGGGTCGATCACCTGGTTGTTGCCGCGCATGACCTCCCGAACCTGGTAGGCGATGTCGCGGACTTTCTTCGCGTCCGGACCGATCACGCGGAACTGGACCGGGAAACCGACCGGCGGTCCGAAATTGAACCGATCAACGCGCACGCGCGCTTCCGACAGCGCACCGTCGGCAACGGCCTTCTCGATCCGTTCCTTGATCCGTTCACGCGCTTCTACATCCTTCGAGACAATAACGATCTCGGCAAAGGATTCATTTGGCAGCTGAGGATTCAGTCCGAGCCAGAACCGCGGCGACCCTTGGCCGATGTATGCGGTATAGGTCGTGATATCCTTGTCGCCTTTGAGCAGCCATTCGGCCCGCTTCACTGACTCGAGCGTCGTGCCAATCGACGTTCCGGCAGGCAGCCTCAGTTGGAAGAACAGCTCAGGCCGTTCCGACAATGGAAAGAATTGCTGCTGGACATGGCCGAACCCCACGATCGACAACACAAAGACGCCGACCGTTGCGAGCACCACGGTCATGCGTCGCTTGACGCACCACTCGATGACCCGGCGCAGCGCGCGATAGAAACGGGTCTCGTAAATCGCATGGGGATCGTGTCTGTGGCCGAGCTTCTTGAGAGCTGGCAGCAGCTTGACGCCGAGACACGGCGTGAAAACGACCGCCACCAGCCACGATGCGACGAGGGAGATCGCGACCACCCAGAAGATGCCGCCGGCATATTCGCCGACCGATGAATTGGCAAAGCCGATGGGGAGGAAGCCCGCCGCGGTCACCAGCGTCCCCGTCAACATCGGGAATGCGGTGGATTCCCAGGCAAACGAGGCGGCGCGCACGCGATCCCAGCCCTGCTCGATTTTCACCACCATCATTTCGACGGCGATAATTGCGTCGTCGACCAGCAAGCCGAGGGCGATAATTAATGCGCCGAGCGTAATCCGGTGGAGATCGAGCCCCATGGCGTTCATGACGATGAACACAATCGCCAGCACCAGCGGGACCGACAAGGCTACGACAATGCCGGTGCGCCACCCCAACGCAACGAAGCTGACGAACAGGAC
>DAISKM010000132.1:0-8503 GCA_036820945.1 Pseudolabrys sp. | reverse complement strand
GGTGCGGGCAGATTACGCGCCGTCTTGAGCTCGGCGTCGAAGCTCGCGAGTTGCAGCTTGGTCGGCAGTTCGCCATTGAGGAGAAGCCAGGCAGTCTCCTCAAACGTCGAATGCTGGGCGAGGTCATGAATGGAATAGCCGCGGTAGCGCAGTTCACCAGCTTTGCCGTCGATAAAGGTGCACGGCGACCGATCGAAATAAACGCCTTTGAGACCGCGTTGAATCTTGATCGCTCCGGCTGTTTCGGTCATTGATGCCCTCGCTCGCAGTTTTCGCGTTTTTCTCACGCGGTGAGAAGCATGGAATTGCTTGATCGGCTGTTTGATATCGCACGGCGACGTAATCGTAAAATTGTTTTGCCCGAAGGCGATGACGCACGAATCGTCGCCGCAGCAGCACGGCTTGTGAGCCAAAACATGGGGCGACCTATCTTGCTCGGTCCTCCCGCCGACGTCGCCAAGGCCGCGACCCAATCCGATGTCTCACTGGACGGAATCGAAATTCTGGATCCGCGCAATGAGACACGCTCGCAAAAATATGGCGCAGCGCTTGCGGACGCACGGGGATCGATGACGCGGGCAATGGCGACGCGGCTTGTTTCGAAGCCTCTGTACTTCGGCGGCATGATGATTCGGCAAGGCGATGCCGACGTCATGGTGGGGGGTTGTGCGAATCCCACGCGGCGCGTGATCGAGGCCGGGCTTATGACGGTTGGTCTGGCGAGCGGCATCTCGCTGCCCTCGAGCTATTTCCTGATGGTGGTGCCGAATTTCCTGGGCCAAGGACCGCGAGCTTTCGTGTTCGCGGACTGTGCGGTCAATGCCGATCCGAATGCCAGCGAGCTGGCTGACATCGCGATCGCGTCGGCGCATAGTGCGCTTGGCCTTCTGGGCGAAACGCCACGCGTGGCGCTGTTGTCGTTCTCTACGAAGGGCAGCGCACAGCACGCACACGTCGATAAGGTGCGCGAGACGCTTGCAATCGTGCGCAAACGCGACCCCGCTCTCATAGTTGATGGAGAATTTCAGGCCGACGCGGCGCTGATACCGGATGTCGCGAAGAAAAAAGTAAAGGAGCAAAGCGCGGTCGCAGGGAACGCAAACGTACTTATTTTTCCCGATCTCAATTCCGGCAATATCGCCTACAAGCTTACGCAATGGCTGGGCGGCGCGAGAGCCATTGGGCCGTTCCTGCAAGGCTTTGCAAAACCGGTCAGCGATCTGTCGCGCGGCGCCAGCGTCGAAGACATCGTCACCACCTGCGCCGTCGTGGCGGCCCGTTAATTTAAAGCGCACCGACGGATGTGCGCGAAGAGCCCATAGCGGACATTGCGGATTCGATCGATCAGAACCGGTAATTCACGCCGAGGCGAACGACGTGAAAGGTAAGGTCGGCCGGGAAGCTGTCAGTCGTGTGTGGGGTGCCAACGAAGGTTGTGCCAATAAAGCGATAGTCCGCCGATCCCAAGTCTACGTAAAGGTATTCTGCCTTAACGGACCAATTTCGGGAGTACATCCATTCAACACCGCCGCCGGCAGTCCAACCGATATGATTTTCACTGGCGGAAGAAACTGCAGTCACCAAACAGCATGGAATTATGTTCGTGACAACCTGGTGTGCCTTCGTCTGGCCGAAGGCTACACCCGCAGTGCCATAGAACAGGAAGTTATTGACAGCAACACCGGCGCGACCGCGAACGGTTCCGAACCAATCAAGTTGGTTTTCGATCGCCCAATTAACGTCACCGGGAATTGTGTTGAAGCTTCCGTTACCTTTGAGATTTGTCCACGAGGCATCGGCTTCAAGCCCGAACACAAGTGAGTTCAGCTGATAGTTGAACCCGATCTGGGCGCCTGCGAGCCAGCCGTGAGCATTGATTGTTCGATGGGACGGGTCAAAAACCACGATGGGGCCGGTGCCAGGGTCGAAAGTGAGGTCACCGTCCCAGCGGCCTCAAGAATAGCCGGCATGAATGCCGACGTAAAAATCGGTCCAACTGACAACTGATGGAACGGGCAGAGCTGCCGGTGCCTCTCGGGGCAGATCCGCTGCAATCGCTGACGTCGCCAGCACTGTGGCTCCAAGTGCAGCAAAAAGGTGCGCATTGCTTGGTCCCGCCTGCAACTGCGAACCTATGGCCGCACGTCGATACTAGGAGGTAGTGAATTAGTCGGGACGACCAATTGCTGGAATACTCATTGCGTTGTATTTCGGCACCTCAAATCCGCCGACTGTTATTTGCGTTCCGCTGCGCTTTGGCTGCAGACATAACGACCGCCGAACGCGATGTCTGCTCTATCGCTGAAAACGGCACCGAATGTCGCAAGTTATCTTGCGAGCTCTACACGTTTCGCGCTCATGGAGATTGAGGACGTGTCTCTGAACTCCTACCTCCTGGCTTGAGGAGCACACACTATGGCGCGTGTGGATTTCACAAGTCAGGACTATCTGCGCGATCCAGCCACAGGTCTCGCGAAGATCAGAGCAGCCGGCTCCGTGGTGGAAGTGCACTTCCCGATCGTCGGAAGGACCTGGATTACCACAACCAGTGATCTGGCCGGGCGTGTCCTAAAGGACAGCGAGACATTCAGGATGCGCAAGAACGGCAGAGTTGCCGGCCTTCGCTGGTGGATGCCAGGCTGGCTGCGCGCGCTCGCCGTGAGCATGCTGACCATGGATGAGCCGGACCACACGCGTCTGCGCAATATCGTCGACGAAGCCTTCCGTCGCCGTGCCATTCTCGATATGGAGCCGAAAATTTTCGCAATTGCCGACGAGCTCGCGGCCGAGTTGTTCGCGGACGGAAGTCCAGCCGATCTGGTTGAGCGGTATGCGCGGAAACTGCCGCTGACTGTCATCTGCGAGTTGCTGGGTCTGCCACGCGCCGACAGGCCCCGGTTCATCGCCTGGGCGAACAGTCTCACCCGCCTCACGGGCATGCTCAGCTTCCTACGCATGATTGCAGGCATTGGGCCTATGAAACGCTACCTGGAGGGACGTTTGCAGGCTGCGCGCGAGACGGGCGGAGAAGGCTTGATCGCGGAATTGATCCGCGTCGAGAAGGAAGGCGGACGCATCAGCAGCGAGGAGATGGTGGCGATGGTCTTTCTGCTGCTCGGTGCCGGATCAGAAACCACCACACATTTGATCAGCGGATCGGTCTACGAGCTCACCAGAGCTCCCGCCTTGCGCGATTGGCTCGAGGAGGATTGGAGCCGCGCCAATCTGGCAATTGAGGAATTCTTGCGCTTCGTCTCGCCCGTCCAGTTCACCAAGCCTCGTTTCGTCGGGAAAGATATCGAGCTCGGTGGAGTTCGGCTGAAGAAGGGTGAAAAAATCATGGCCATGCTGGCGGCTGCCAACATGGATCCTGATGCAAACCCGCGTCCTGAGAAGCTTGATCTCGAGAGGAAGCCCAACCGCCACCTGTCGTTCGGCACGGGGATCCATTTCTGTTTGGGCCACCAGCTCGCCCGAATTGAGGGTAAGTGCGCGCTGGAGGCCCTCTTCAAACGCTGGCCGCACCTCACGCTGGCCGTGCCGCCAGAGTCCATTCGCTGGCGGCAGCGGCCCGGCCTCAGGGCAATCGAAAAGCTACCTGTAGCGATTCAACCGTAGTGCTCGCCCTTCACTCGATCACGTGGTGAAGCAACACATACCGCTCTTGAAGATGCTTACGGTTGATAGTTTGCCGTCGATTGCTCCGATTTGAATTTTTCAATGGCGGCATAGAGATTTGGCGGCGTGTTGTGCGTACCGCGCACAGCTTCGACATGTCCGCAATCACCAAAGCGGCAGCCATCATAGAGACCAGCCTGCCTGATCAGCTCGCCAACATGGTACATGTAGGCGGGCGCCTTATTCCAACCGGTCTGATTGTCGCAAGCGGCGCCGATGTAATGGTTGGAGCCGGGGACGTGACCGCCACGCGAATAGCATTTGTTGATGCGGGGGTCGACCTTATAGCCGCGTTCCTTCAGCAAGGCATAGAACTTCAGGAACTTGCTGGCGTAGGCCGGATGTACCGTGATTTTGAAGCCATAGGCAGTTTGCACCGTCACCATCATGCTGTTGCCATTGGCATCGACGGCGTGATGCGCGGTACGCCCGCGCAAGCTTGGTGTCTTGCTCGGTGTGGACGCGATCGCGTTAAAAGTCGTGCAGCGGCCATCATTGTCACAAAATGGCGAACCATTATTTGACTGATGACTCTGTCCAGCCTGTGCCGGAAACGCGATGAGCACACTGACGGCGGCAAGTGCGGCGACCTTCATGCTCTACTCCTAGGTGGACCACCGCTGCGATGCGGTCTTCCGCATATTCTAATGAGTCGCCCGTCAAAGCGCGGTATTCGGGTCGTATTCCCAAATTTACCGTAAGGAAGAAACCTTAATGCCGAGCGGAGCACGTATGTTTTCGGTAAATGCGGACGTTTCATGGCGCAAAGTCGCATCTGCGACGCTCATGTTTGAGCATGTCGCGCTTGCGCACGCGCACGCCAGCCGCTTCTCACACCATATCGCCTTACCCGCAGAGGCAGCGGCAATCTGCTCGGCATGGAGCAACAGCTTGTTGTGTCTCACCAAGAGAAGAACAGCATGCGGCCGTCGCCTCGCGCCTCGCTCGTGATCACGTCGCAATGGCTTTAGATAGACCTGTCAATCGCAAAACCTATCGCGCGGACGATGCCGTATGCAGCCAATGCAGCCAATCCAATGCCGGTCAGGCCGATAGCGATTCCACCAGCGAGAATTGGAATGTCAGCTGGAATCAAATCCCACAGCCTCAGGCCAAGTGCGTCCTTTGTCATTAACAAAAGGCCCGCCACGAGGATGATCGCTGCAACAAGCAACCCAAGCCGATGAAAATTTCTGCTTACCTCGGAATTCCGCCAGCGAGCGAACATGTGCTGGTTGTCGTCATTGTTGCTCATGCTCATTCCTTGCCCATGCGAAGGTAGCATTATATTGATTTCGTTGAGGCTCGTTAAGAGAGCACTCGCGTCCGGTTTGGGTGCAAAAGCGCTGAAATCCATCCAGCCATAAGCGCTTCAATCGTCGGCCCTGTAGTCAAAGTCAATATCGCCGACAATCAGAACTCAGACACTTTGTCGTCCTTCAAACGATAGAAATAGTTCTCTCCGCGGAAATCGATTGCGCCGGTTCACAGTCTTCGTGTCCGAGCAGATACGAGGCCGTTATCCTGTCGTTCGCAGATATTTGTTTAGCCAATCCAACGTCCGCTGCCAGGCAAGCTTGGCCGCAGCCTCGTCGTAACGCGGCGTCGTATCGTTGTGGAAGCCATGATTGGCCCCACTATAAACGTATCCTGCATGCGTGACATGTGCGGCAGTGAGCCCTGCATCGAAGGCCGGCCAAGCCGACGTAATCCGTGTGTCCAGTTCACCGTAGTGTGCAAGCACTGGCGTTTTGATCTTGGCTACATCGGCAGGACTGGGCTGATTTCCGTAGAATGGAACTGCGGCATCAAGGTCAGAGCCCATCCGCACAGCCAGCATGTTGACAACGCCCCCACCAAAGCAAAAGCCGACGGCACCGAGCTTACCGGTAGATTCCGGGCGCGACTTCAACCATGTTGCCGCGGCCAGAAAGTCTTCGGTCATACTGGCGCGATCGACCTCAGTGAAAAGCTTTGCGCCTCTCTCGTCATCTCCAGGGTATCCGCCCACGGATGTGAGCCCATCGGGAGCCAATGCCAGGAAGTTCGCGATCGCCAATCTCCGAGCGACATCCTTTATGTACGGATTAAGACCGCGGTTCTCGTGGACGACCAAAACCGCGGGCAGCTTTCCGGTCGCGTTAGCTGGACGCACCATGTAGCCGTCGATGGTCCCGTTGCCCTTGGGCGATGGCACGGTCGCTGGCTCGACCTTGATCCGGTTGTCGCTTTCCGGGACTTGTATCGCCCAGGCATAATTCGGTCGGAGCATCTCGAAGAGGGCTGTCACAGTCACGCCTCCGACAGCAAACTTTTGTGCGCCGTCGAGAAACTCTCGCCGATGAATTTCACCATGAACATACCGGTCGAATAGATTTAGGAGTTCCTGCGGGAAATCGGATGCTCTCTTACGTTCCATCGAAGTCTCCAAAGGCTAGGCCTTTAGTATGGCCGAAGCAGAAAGACGGCCCAAGCCGCCAGCTCACTTTTGAATTTTGCGACGCTTTTTCGCTGAAATGTGGGACAGCCAGAAAGCGGCGCCCAGCAACGAAAACAGCACGGTGAGTTTGAAGTCCATCGCCCTTGTCTCAGCAGGATAGGCCGGTGATCCTAATGCGCTTTACGACAGTCTCCCGATGACAACCCGTCAGACCTGACTTGCGTGAGTCGCAGGTCTCTTGAATTCAGACCGAAATCTGATTTGCTCCTCAGCCAGCAGTTTCAAAATTTCTCTTCGTTTGGCCGAACCTGTGCTTTCGTCTGCAAGCTTTCGATAAAGACCAATATTTCGCCGGCTGAAGAACCGGTCCAAACAGACGAAATTCGTGTGAAAGCCGCGTTGGCACTGCTGCTTGGATTTCCTACTTCCCATGCGCTTCGTCCCCGTTTCCGGAGATTGCGCCCGCCATTACCTCCAACGTGACCGCGCGGTGCGACCTGCGTTAATGAGACATAACTTTTGCGGATTTGCGATCCCGGCTCGTTCGGTTCGCAAGTGAAGCTGCGCCTAGGCACGTGAAAAATATTCAAAGGAAGTTACCTATCTCAGGTGCCAACCGTACCATCGTGCCCGCGTCAACCTCGCGATTCTGTGAGTGTTGATGCGACAGGCGCTCGGGTCCGAAAGCTTCGCTGAGACCATCCAGAAGCCATATTCCGCTTGCGATAAGGAATAACAAAAAGAGGAATACGGCCGCGTTCACTTTCATTCGCTCGCGGTAATCATCGCCCGGCCGCAGGCTGCTGCATGGCTTTTCCGACACGCGCAAGGCTGATCTCGATATGTCAGTAGATCGCAGCTGCCTTGCGTTTCGGTAACGTCGCAAATCTACAATATTGGAAACGTGTGTCTGACATGACGTTGATTGGGAGGGGCGCATTTTGTCCCCCGACATTCCAACGCAGGAGGCCGCACCCGATCAAACAATAGGCTCGTTCGGGTATTTGTTCCATTTCTATCGCGAGGCTCCGAATTAATTGCGCATAAAATTTTCAGGTTCAACAATTCGAACTTAAACGAGGAACACAGGTTTTGGTCAGCGAAAGCGTTAATTGAACATCGATTGATTGACCCAGGTTGGCGAATACACGGGGGCAGAGATTGGAGTACGATTTTTGACCCGCATTTTTTCTTTTCGATCGGGCTCCCTTAACGGCGTCGTTGTTGTCTGTGCGATCGTGCTCCTCGGCTCCTTCGGCTGGCTTTACACGCTTGGTGCTCAAACCGATGCCGGCAAACAGCAAACCAAAGGACCCCTGCCAATCCCGGTCACGATCCAGACGATCCAAAACTCCGATTTCCCGGTGTATTTGAACGGTCTTGGCATCGTGCAGCCATACAACACCGTGACCGTCCGGAGCCGGGTCGATGGTCAGGTGAACAAGGTCGGATTTCGTCAGGGTCAGATGGTGAATGAAGGCGATCTGCTGGTGCAGATCGACCCGCGACCCTTTCAGGCGGCGCTCGATATGGCGCAGGCCAAAAAGGTGCAGGACGAGGCCAATCTGAAAAATGCGCAACTCGATCTCGAGCGCTACAGCACTCTCGCCAAGCAGGACTACGCCTCGCGGCAGCAGTTGGACACGCAGCAAGCGAAGGTCGACCAGCTCAATGCACAGATCAAGGGTGACCAGGCCTCGATCGACAACGCGCAGACCCAGCTCAGCTATACGACGATCCGTTCGCCCCTCACCGGCAAGACAGGCTTCCGCCTCATCGATCCCGGCAACATCGTTCATGCGACAGACCAGACGGGCATCGTCACGATCGTGAAACTCCAACCGATTTCAGTTGTCTTCACGGCGCCGGAAGAAAACGTTGGACAGATCAACAAAGCGCTTGCCGCGGGAATCGTGCCGGTCATTGCCCTTTCCTCGGACAGCACAAAGACTCTCGGTCAAGGCCATCTCGCGCTTGTCGACAATCAGGTCGATCAGGCGAGCGGAACAATTCACATGAAGGCCACCTTTCAGAACAAAGACGATGCATTGTGGCCGGGGCTTTCGGTGGCGACGCGACTACTCGTCGACACGCGAAAAAACGTTCTGGTTGCACCCAACGACGCGATCCAACACGGACCGAACGGGCTCTATGCGTTCGTGCTGGACAAGGACAGCAAGGTCGAGAAGCGCGACATCGAGGTGGGCGAGGAAGGCGCTTCGCAAACCGTTGTGCGCAAAGGCCTCGCGAGCGGAGACCGCGTCGTCACCTCAGGCCAGTACAGGCTGACTGAAGGCGCACTGGTCAACCCGCGCAACGTGAACCCGTCGCCTTCACCGGACAAAGAGGCGGCCAACACCCCTCAAAAAGACCATTGATTATGGA
>DAISKM010000131.1:0-8506 GCA_036820945.1 Pseudolabrys sp. | reverse complement strand
GTTCCTGTTGTTCGGCATCCAGATGCCATTCTTTCCGGTTTGGCTCCAGGCGAAGAATGTCGACGCGAAACTGATCGGCATCATCCTCGCCGTGGCGACGGTCGCCCGGGTGCTCGCAATTCCGCTTGTTACACGCGAGGCGGACCGACGCGACGCTGTACGCGATGCGTTGGTTATCGCAAGTCTTGCAAGCGTGGCGGGCTACGTGCTTGTCGGGCTTTCAGGCGGCGTCACGGCGATCCTGATCACCTACACGCTGACGGCGCTCTTCTCGACGCCATTGATGCCGCTTGCGGAAACCTACGCGCTCAACGGGCTTCTCGCGCGCGGTCGCGCGTACGGACCGGTGAGGCTGTGGAGCTCGCTGGCTTTCATCGCCGGCAATTTCGCTGCAGGGTTTGCCGCCGATGAAATTCCGGCGCGCCATCTCATTTGGCTCATGGTTGCGGCAAGTGGGCTGATAGCGATCGCAGCATGGCAGTTGGCGCCGGTCGCCGGCAATCCGCCGCAGCAAAAAACCGAAACACCTCAACGGCACGGGCCGCTATGGGACCATGCCTTCGTCGCAGTGCTTGCGGGCGCGAGCCTCATCCAGGCGAGCCACGCCCTAGTCTACGGCTTCTCCGCCGTTCAATGGCACGATGCCGGTCTTGACGGCACCTTTATCGCCGCGCTCTGGGCCCTTGGTGTCGCCGCCGAGATCGCATTGTTCGCAGTGCAAGGACGGCTGCCGCCAGTTCTTACGCCCACGGCGATGCTGATGGTCGGCGCCTTGGCCGGCACGCTGCGCTGGCTGGGCATGGCGCTCGATCCTCCGGCGCTCGCGCTGCCCTTGCTGCAAATACTGCATGCATTGTCATTCGGGGCGACTCATCTGGGAGCGCTGATGTTTCTTGCGCACCATGCGCCAGTGGGTCAGGCGGCGACGGCGCAAGGTTATCTTGCCATTGCCGCGGGCCTGGCAATGGCCGCGGCAACGGCAATTTCAGGTCTGCTTTATGCCGATTTCGGCAGCGGCGCCTATATCGCGATGGCTCTAGTGGCGGTCGCTGGCGGCGCTTGCGGATTCGTAGCGCACCGGATTCGGCGTGAGTCGGCGCGCTGACCGCACCTGCTCGCGACCGTGATCGCAGCTTGCCACGATGCCGTTGAGGTCCTGACCTTGCAGGAAGATCATCTTGCGCGAGAGACCGCCGTGCTGGGTGATCCAACGCCGAACCGAAGCTGGATAGATGCTCCACAGAGCTTGCGTGCCCAAGGGACTCGTCACGGGTCTTCCATCGCGGTCCGGCATCCAGGCCGCGTGAAAGCCGAAGCGCGCCCGCTGCGTGGCGCAGATGCGCTCGCGCGGAACGACGCCGAGCACCAGCGTGCAAGCGGACAAGCAATTTCCGTCGACGACGACACGTTCGCCCGATGAGCGCACCGATGCGAACGCTTCCAGATAGCGACCGATCTGACCGCCGCGGTCCTCTGAGATCCGCATGGTCGCGGACGCCGATGTTATGCTGAGCGCCAAAGCGGCGGCGCCGAAAGCCAGACCCCGAATTCGCATTTCCCCGTCCCGTTACCGTCGCCCTGCCTAGGCCGGCGGTGCGATCTTGGAATCAAGTCTAAGCCAACCCGGGCGCCCACGGGAAGCTTTGATTTCGAAAACACGTGAAAGAAAGTTAAGCCCCTGGCACATTTCATGAACGAAATCAGGCGGCCACTGCCATGATCGACCTGTGAGTTCCATCGCCTGACCTCAGCCCCAAAGCGAGGGCGAGGGCGGAAATACCGTGCTGTCGATGTAACGAAGGCCATTGGGGCGGTCCCGGGTGAGCAGGAGCGGCCCATCGAGGTCGACAAACCGCGCCTGTTGCGCAATCAAGATGGCCGGCGCCATCGCAAGCGAGGTGGCGACCATGCATCCAACCATGATCGTGAACCCTTGCCGCCGAGCCTCCGCCACCATCGCGAGGGCTTCGGTCAATCCGCCGGCCTTGTCGAGCTTGATGTTGACGGCATCGTACCGACCGGCAAGGGCGGATAGCGAAGAGCGGTCGTGCACGCTCTCGTCCGCGCATATGGGAATGGGTCGCTGCATGTGCTCCAGGACCTGATCCTGTCCCTCGGGCAGCGGCTGCTCGATCAGAACAACCCCTGCCTCAGCACACGCCGCGATGTTGGCCGCAACATTGGCTTCATTCCAGCCCTCGTTGGCATCGACGATAAGCGTCGCCTGCGGCGCGGCGGCGCGAATCGCGGCAATGCGCGCGCTGTCGCCTTCGGCGCCAAGTTTGACTTTAAGCAGAGCGCGGCCGGCGGCATCTTTCGCCGCTCGTGCCATTGCATCCGGGCCGGCAAGCGAAATCGTGTAAGCGGTTGGCAGCGCGTGCGGAGCAGGGAGTTCGGCAAGTTCATGCACCGGCCGCCTGGCGCGCTTTGCCTCCAAATCCCAAAATGCGCAATCAAGCGCATTGCGTGCCGCGCCCGGTGGCATGGCTGTCTGCAAGCCCTTGCGGTCGATGCCCGCCTCGAGCTTTGGCCGCATCGCTTCGATTTGTGCCCTGACACCGTCCACGCTCTCGCCATAACGGGCATAGGGGACGCACTCGCCGCGCCCGCGTGCGCTGACGTCGCTGAGTTCGGCAACGACGGTTAGTGCTTCGGTCTTGCTGCCTCGGCTGATGGCAAAAGAGCCGGCGATGGGCCAGCACTCAACCGCAACCGCAAGGGTCAGCGGCGGGCTCACCGAGCAATCCGGAAATCCAGTGGCGAAGCCACAATTTCAACTGTCCGCGCTATTCGGCGAATGTTGGTCAGTCGAATCGCCCTGCCGCGTGCGCAAGCATGGTGTAAACCTTGCCGGTTTCCGAGGTGAGATAGGTCCGCGCTACCACCTGGCCGCGATCGTCGCGGGACACTTCGTCGAGCAACCGCTCGAACTCGGTGATGTAACGATCCACAGTTTGCTTGAATTCGCGATCCGCCCGGTATTTCTTGCGTATATCGTCGAACGCCTGCTGGCCCTGCAAGGTATACAGCCGCCGCGTAAAGACGTTGCGCTCTCCGCGCTTGTAGCGATCCCACAGGTCAGCAGCGGCGTCATGGTCGATCATCCGCGCGATATCGACTGACAACGAATCGAGCGATTCGATCGTATGCCTAGGGGTTCGCTCGTTGCTTGGCCGGGAAGAAGCAGGTTCTCGCGCGCTATCGCGTGCCGACTCGCGCAGTGGTTCGCGCTGTGGACTGCCTTCATCGCGCGAGGCTCGATTGAGCAGATCGGTCAACCAGCCACGGCCGGGCGCCGTTGGAGCGGGGGTGACGGAGGGCGTATCCGCGTTCCGCCGCAGCGGAAAACCGCTTGGTTCGAGGCGTTGCGCCGGACGCGACGGGGCTTCACTGCGCGAAGGCGTTTCACCGCGAGGCGGCCCGTCGTCGTGCGCAGGGGGCTCATTGCGCGGGGACGCATCGCTGCGGGTCGTAACGTCACTGCGGCCGCCGACTATAGCGAGCGTCGGCTCCTCACGTGTCCGGCGCATGGGCTCGACCGCATCGAGATTTCGTCCATGGCGGGCAACAATGCGATTAAGTTCGGCCAGTGCCTCGATCTGGTCCACGATGACCCGACGCATGTGCGAAGCGCTTTCGGCCGCTTCTTGCGGCAGTTCGAATACCCCGCGCCGCAGTTCGCCGCGCGTGGATTCAAGTTCGCGCTGCATTTCCGCCGCCATTTGCTTCATGCTTTGCACGGTTTCGGCAAAGCGCTCGTTTGCCTCGCGGAAGACCGACTGAGTATCGCCGGCGGTTTGTGCGTAGATCGCCCGCAACGACTCGGATGAGCGTTGGCTCTCTTCCTCGGCGCTCTCGCGCACGCGTTCGTATTGCTCGCTGATGGCGCGCATACCCTCTGCGCTGGCTTCCGACACCACGCGCGCAACTTCGCGTGCGCGTGCTGACGCAGCTTCGAGCGACTCGTCGAGCAGGCCGGAGAAACGGTTTAGCCGCTGCTCGAGATCCTCGGTGCGGATATCGAGAGTCGCGACCAGGGAATCAAGCTGAACACGACGTTCATTGACGCTGGCTTCAGTGCGCTGATTGCTGTGGCCGATCATGTCGACCGCCTTGGCCAATTCGTGGCCGTGAATATCGAATTGTCGCGCAAGCTGGCCAAGGTCGCCAATTATCTGGGCCATGAGATCGCGGAAATTTCCGATGTTCGTCTCCACGCGGCCTGTGGCATCGCCAGTCGAGGCCGTGCTCTCTTTCATGGCGCCGACAAATTCGGAAACCCGTACCATCAGCGTGTTTTCCAACGCACTCATATTCTCGTGCGCGCCGCTGAGCACTTCCTGCAGCATAATGTTGGCTTCGCGCAGCCGCTCGAACAGGGCGGTTGTATCGGCGCGCAGCATCGTATGCGTTTCAAGCATTTCCTTAACCGTTGATGTCGCGGTCTCCTTGGAATGCGTGATCGCTTTATGCGTGACTTCGTTGAGCTCGTTCAACGTGCGGGAAACCGTGCTTGTAGCGGCTTCGCCCGCAGCATTGATCATTCGCGCCATCTCGCTGCTGTTATCCATCATAGTGCGCGTAAAGGCGAAGCCCCTTTCTTCAATCGCCTTCACCGCGTGATCGGTTGCACTGGTCACTTCGCGCGTAAACTGCTCGCTTTTTCCGGTGAGGGCAGCGAGGACACCGCCGCTCTTTTCCGAGAGAAGGGTGGTCATTTCGCCAGTGCGGCGGCTGACGGCTTTGGCGATCTCATCGGCCTTGCCGACGAAGCTGCGGGCGACCTCTTCGCTCACTCCGACCAAAGTACGTTCTGCATCGCCGGCACTGGCGCGAATTGCCTCGGTGGTTGAAAGCGCAAGCTGGCCGAGCGAGCGCTCCGCCTCGGCGGAATTGACTTTGATGGCCTGGCTCAGCTGTTCCAGCCGGACATTGAGCGCATCGGCAGCTGCTTTGCTGCGTGTTTCGATCTGGCTGGTAACTGTTTCAGCGCGGCCAACCAACAGCTCCTCGAAGCGGCCAATGCGGCTATCGAGATTGTTGGCGACCTCAAGAGCGCGCGCGCCCAACGTTTGGTCAAGCTCTCCAACCCTGACGCCGATCGCATCGGCCACCTCGGTTCCTCGCGAATTGATTGTGCCGGCTACCTCACCAATGCGCTGATCCAGAGCACTAACGACATCCTTCCCGCCTTCGGCCAGCGTCTTTGCCAGCTCAGAAACGCGAGAACCCAGCAGTGCTTCAAATTGGGCGAGGCGCTGGTCCAGCGTGCTTGAAATTTCGCCCGTCCGGCCTGTCACGC
This sequence comes from Pseudolabrys sp., assembly GCA_036820945.1. Classification (GTDB taxonomy): domain Bacteria; phylum Pseudomonadota; class Alphaproteobacteria; order Rhizobiales; family Xanthobacteraceae; genus Pseudolabrys. The sequence continues at coordinate 3,204 of DAISKM010000131.1, read as the reverse complement.
GCTGATCGAAGGAATCGACGTATTTGTGCAGGGCCTCGGCCACGTCCTGGGTGCGCTGACCAAGCCGTCCGACCAGCTCCCCGCCATAATTCTTTACCGTATGGTCGAACTCGGTAATGTGACGGGTGATCAGGTTTCCAAGGTTGTTGGAGTCACGGGAGATTTTTTCGGTCAGCTCGGTGCCGCTCTGGTTGAACATGCTCTCGAAGGCCTCAAGCCGCGCGGCCAACATGTCCTTGACGACCTCGCCACGGTTGTTGAGCGCCACGACCAGGGAGTCGGCGCTCTGGCTGAACGTGTCGGCGACGGCCTTGCTTCGATCGGCGATTGTTTCGGTGATGCGGGCGCTTGTTTGCTCAAGCTTCGAGACGACGTCGCCACCCCGAAGGGAGAGGTCGAGAACAAGCGAATCTCCGGTCGAACGCAGGGCGGCGTTGACCTCATCGGCGCGTGCGGCAATTGACGCCGCCAGCCGGTCGCTGGTTTCGGTAATCGCATCGGTGAACTGGTGCGACCGTGCCGCCATTGAATCGATCGTGACCGACGATTTCTGGGCAAAGCTTTGCGCGACCTGATCCAGACGGGCCGTCATCATCTGCTGCAGGCGGGCCGCGAGTTCGGCGAACTCGTTGTGCACGTGCTCGGTCTTGAAATTGAGACTGTCGGAAAGCCGGTCGCTTGCTGACGAAATGGCCGTGGTCGTCTTGTCACTGGTCGTTTCAAGCCGGTCGAGCAGCGTTGAGCCACGCTCGCTGAGGGCGTCGATCATGGAATCCCCGGCGTGTCCCAGGGCCAAGGTTATATGTTCCCCTTTTTCCGTGAGCGATCGTGTGACCCTCTGAGCCACCTCGTTGACCTTGTCCGCAACAAGGTCGCCAACCGAGGTAACATCGTGCGCGAGATCGAGATGAACGCTGGCAATGGCGTTTCTTACATGTTCAGCCTGGTTGACCAGGTTTTCGCGTTGATTGCCCAACTCGGTCAGAAGATCTCGAATCCGGACTTCATTGTCATTGTAGGCGCGCTCGAGCGCGGAAACTTCGTTGTGCACGAGCGCTTCCAGTTCCGCGGCACGGGCGAGGGCGCGTTCCACGCCATCTCCCATGGCTGCGACCTCACGGCGAATCGCCTGTCCGACTGTAACAATCGATTCTCGTGCGACAGTCTCGGGCTGCGCGAAGCGCATCGCCACCTCGGCCATGGATTCGGCCACCACCCGCATGTCTTGCGCACGGTTGAACATGTGCGCGAGGACGAAGAAAAATATCACCGGCACTGCAATCAGGGCGGCGAGTGCAGCTGTGGCGGCAAATCCGGAGCCGGGCGCCGCCAAGCGTAATTCCGAGCCATACAGTGACGCAATCGCAAGCCAGCCGACGATCCAGATTAAACTGCCCACACCTGCGGCAATATATGCGCCGCGCGCCGGACGGTGGCGCAGGGCCTGCAAGATCTGACCGATGCCCTCGCGATCATCATTGGCGGCACGGCGTGGTGTAGTTTCGCCAAGCGGCCAAGCAGCCTGCGATGCCTCATGGGGGAATAGTTCAGTGGTCCGGGAGGTCGGTGAAGCGTTTAGCTCGCTTTCGGGGGGCGGCGCGGAAGGCGTTTCGGTTCGTGTTTCAGGCGGACGAACGTTGAGGGCCTCCTGAATTGCGGACAGAGCCTCCTCCGTAGCGTCTTTTGATTTCTGTGGAATATTCGCCATATCGATCGTCGCCCTGTCATTACGCCGGACTTTTCGCCCGGGCCAACTGTAACGATAGGCAGGGTTATGCCGTCAGCACGGCCTGTTGCGGGCCCATTTGAGCCCGTAATCTCCCCGCCTTATCGCCCCGTAGGGGCATCCTATCGCCTTGTCATTACGAAAGAAACCACGCTGGTAAGGTCTTTTTCAGCATCGTTAATCGTTTGCTAACCATGGCAAACGTGGCGGCACTCGTACCTGCGGTGTGATCATGGCCGCCGAATTGAGGCCGCGATGCGGCCAAACGATCGACGCGCTCGAGGTGCTCAATGGAATTACGCCGCCTTAACCACCCGTTCTTCTTGGCAAACAGAGGCGGCGTCTCGGGGTTCTTATTTACCTGAATTTGGTGCGGTTAGGCCAAGTTCCTGGCAACGCAAGAAGGGACGGGACGCCAGGATGCTTGAGTTGGCAATCAAGACACAGCAGGTCGTGGCACCCGAAAGCGCGGTTCTCGATCGCGCGCACCTGGCACGTATGACCTTCAATGATTCCGGGCTTGAGCGCGAAATCCTGCAGCTCTTCGAGCGCCAAGCTGAGCTTCTATTGAATCGCATGGGTCGAAGCGAGCTGCCCGCTATAGCGACCCTTGCACACACCCTGAAAGGGTCGGCCGTCGGAGTTGGGGCTGGTCGGGTCGCGCGGGCCGCCGCCGCAACAGAAGCGGCAGCACGCTCCACGCCACGCGAGTGCATTGAGGCGATGGATCAGCTCGTACGAGCAGTCGATGAGGTGCGCATCGAGATTGCGGGACTGCGGCGCACCGGTTGAGAGGGGATGGCGCCTAGGTACGAATGACTATATAGAGACCGCGCGCCGACCTTGATTAATAATCCCCGCTATTCCTCCAAATGCCCAAGATAACGTATACCGACTCCAGCGGCACAGCTCGCACGGTCGAAGGCGAGGTTGGCTCGACTGTGATGGAAACCGCAATTCGTAATAATATTCCGGGCATCGAAGCGGAATGTGGAGGGGCGTGCGCTTGCGCCACTTGCCACGTCTATATTGATGAGGCCTGGCGGGAAAAAGTCGGCGGACCATCTCCGATGGAAGAGGACATGCTCGACTTCGGTTATGACGTGCGCCCCAGCTCGCGGCTGTCATGCCAGATTAAAGTCACGGAAGATCTCGATGGTCTGGCCGTGACGGTTCCGGAAAAGCAGGCATAGCCTACGCCGATAGGCCTGAGTGTTCTTGTCGGTTTAACGCAGGAGCGTCTGTGGCCTCGACCAAGACCACCTGCTGCATCGTCGGCGGAGGGCCCGCGGGCATGATGCTCGCGTTCCTGCTCGCGCGCTCCGGCATTCCAGTTATTGCAATGGAAAAACACGCTGATTTCCTGCGCGACTTTCGCGGGGACACCGTGCATCCCTCGACGCTTGAAATGATGCACGAACTCGGCTTACTCGAGGAATTTCTGCAGCTGCCGCATTCAGTTGTCAGGCAGATTTCCT
>DAISKM010000130.1:0-8508 GCA_036820945.1 Pseudolabrys sp. | reverse complement strand
TGGCGCGGGGTCTCGAGGTGCTGCGCTGCTTCACGCCGCAGCGGCCCGAGCTCGTGCAGCGCTTTCTTGAGGATGTGCCGATGAAACGTTTCGCCGAGCCCGAGGAGATCGCCGAGCTGGTGCTGTTTATGTGCTCAGACGCCTGCCAATTCATGACCGCAGACACCGTCTACGTGAACGGCGGAGGTGGCTGGCGCTGACCAGCGCCCCTGCATCCGGCAGCGACTCCAACAATTGCCGCAAAGCGCAGAAAATGGGGTCTCATCGGGCTTTGACTCGTTTCGCGCTTCGGCGTCAAATTAGGGGGTGTTGGGAGGGCGTGAACATGAAAACGAAGCATGTCGCCATCATTGGTGTAACCGTTACAGCGGTGCTTGCGTGGGCGCCGTGCCATGCGCCGGCCAATGCAGCCAGCGGTTTCAAGATGCATTCCTTTCATTCTGGGAAGGTTTTCCGGCCGGCGCGCCACCACAGGAATTTCAACAAGTGGTGGCCACTCTACGGAGCGTACGGAGGCCTCTATGCGATCCCTCCCTACGATTCTTACAGCTATGGAAATTATGCCGAGCCGGGACCCGTCGTCTTTGTCTCACAGCCACCCATTGCGCTTACCTGTCAGAAGAGCAAGGAGATCAAGACCGTTCCGTCGGAGAGTGGCGGAACGCGCGAGATAACGATCACGCGCTGCTGACCGCCGTGCCTAGTCGGCATGATGGGGACATGCCTATCGGTGCTGGCGGGTTTGCAATTAAACAAAAACGCTGGCCAAACAACGCTGGCCCCGCTTTCGCGGGGCCTTTTTGTCGGACAGCTTGCAGTCTTACTACGCGGCCTTCTCCAGCTGCACCAGGCCGGCACTCTTCAATTCCCGCATAGCTGCCTTTGTCGCACTTGCCACCAGGTCGTTGGCGGGGGTTGCTGCCGATGCATTCTCCCGAACCAGCGGCAAACGAAGATATGGCGCCTCGCGAAACCAGACGTATTCGTACATGTGACCCGTATCGACGTGCTCCACTGTAATGGTGCGGCCGTGGATCTTGACGCCGAAATTGTGGACATAGCCGCCTGTCGCAAGCTTGGGCGATTGTAGCCCCATAATTCGATGTAGGACAGCATCGATCTCCGTTGGGAAGAACGGTTTGTGCATGACTGCGGCGGCACCAAGCCTGAGTGCCTGTCGTTCATGCAGCGCGTCATGCTCGCTTGAAATCATCACGACCTTCGTGCGGGGATTGGCCTGCATCAGCTGAGCAAGAGTGGCGAAGCCATCCAGACCGGGCATATTCACGTCCAGAAAAACGACATCGAATGGCTCAGCATTGCACCGCGCAAGCGCTTCGGTCCCCCTCTTCGCGTCCGTTATGTTCAGGCGAAAAACAGAGTTGTCCAACACCTTGTGCATGACCTTAAGAGACACCGGGGAGTCGTCAACCAGCAGGACCTGCATGGGTGTCGTCACGCGGCGGTGAGTTTCGACGATTGCGTCGATTTCCGTTTTCCCGAAAGGCTTGGTCAGAAATTCGTAAGCCTCGAGTTGGCGCGCGAGCTCGATGCAACGCCTGTTTGCCGCGCCCGATATTAATGTAACGAAGGTCTTGTTGCCGGCAATCCGCGCGGCCCATAGCGCGTCCATGCCACCCATTGATGGCATGTGAACGTCGATAAAAGCGAGATCGATACCCTGGTCGAGCGCATTCAGGCATTCGACCCCATCAAAGGCCTGTATGAGATTGGTCGAGTAATCGCCAGGAAGCGAGTCGCGTATCAAGTGGTGGACGGGATTTGAATCGTCGGCGATGAGCACCTTCACCTGTCTCAGCGTCATGAATGCTCCCTCCGTCAGGCACCCACAGAGCCCACCGGAGGTGAAAATGCGCCGTGACGCGAAATGTTCAAGCTTCGAAAAAATCAGAACGTGTTCCTGGATAATTTCTGCTTTGATTCTGTGCTCCAATTTGATTCAAACGCTGTCACAGTGCATTTTTTCAGCATGAGCCCCCCTTTTTGCGGCGATAACCATATTGTCCCGACGTGGATTTGATGGCCAGGAAGGATCGGAAAGATCAGGCAAAATGGCGCGCGGTTGGGGAATTCACTATGCTCAACCGTCGTTAGTCAGGCCAGACCGGGAGAAATGTCATGAGCAGAGTTATAATTGCTGCCTTAGCCGCCGCGGCAACCTTCTGGGCTGGTTCTGTCCTGGCGCAACAACCGGCCGGGCCGCCGGTTGGACCGGACTTCTCAAAGGTTGAGGTGAAAACCACCGATCTGGGCAACCGCACCTACATGCTGGAAGGATTTGGCGGCAACAGCACCATCGCGGTTGGCGATGATGGCGTGATCATGGTCGACGGCCAGTTCGCGCCGCTGCACGACAAGCTGAAGGCAGCGATCGCCGCGGTCACGCCACAGCCTGTGCGCTTTCTGGTGAATACTCACTATCACCGCGACCATGTCGGTGGGAACGTGCCCTTTAGCAAGGACGGCGCCGTCGTTGTCGCGCACGAGAACGTGCGCAAGCGGCTCGCCGAGGGCACGACGATGGCCGTGCCCGAGGTCAAATACACGCCCGCTCCGGAAGAAGCGCTTCCCGCGATCACGCACAAAGAGGGCATGACCCTCCAGGTCCAGGGCCGCACGGCACAGCTCAAGCACCCCGTGAATGCCCACACCGACGGCGACACCTATGTGTATTTCGCCGACGCCAACGTTCTGTCGACTGGCGACACCGTGACCATCGGCCGTTATCCAAACATCGACTTTGCCAACGGCGGCAGCATCAATGGCATGATCGCGACGGCCGACGTGTATCTGTCAATCACTGATGACAATACCAAGATCGTGCCCGGGCACGGACCGCTCGCGACCAAGGCGCAGCTTGTCGAATACCGAGCAATGCTGGCGACCGCGCGTGATCGCATGGCGGCGCTGATCAAGGACGGAAAAAGCGAGAGCGACATCTATGCCGCTAGGCCGTTTGCCGACCTCGACGCCAAATGGGCGCCGAACGAACAGGCGGCAGGCAACTTCATGCGCGTCGTTTACGCCAGCCTGAAGCAGTAATTCCGTCTGCGGTTCTTTGAAGCCGCCGCTACGGGTGTTCGCTACACCCAGCCGCCCCGCGCCATGATAGCGGCACACAAGAGGATGATGACGACCGCGATCAACTCGCCATGAATGACCTTGCGAAGCAAGCGTAATTTTTGCTCGGTCACGGCCGGCACTTGTCCTTTCCTCACGTCCTTCCTCCACGACAGGAACTCGACAGTCGGTAAGATCGATAACAAGGCAACCGCGATGAAGACCGACAACTTTGTGAGGAACGCGTGACTATGGAAATAATAGTCGGCGCCTTTCTCAAAATAGATCACGCGCAAAAGTCCCACCACCAAAAGAATGCCGGCTGAGACGCCAAGCACCGCGTCCACGATCGGCAAGCGGCGCGCGACAGCGAGCGTCAGTTCCTGACGCAGGAGCACGAGTTCGACGGCAAGCGCCGAAACGAGCGTGAATGCCGCCACGTGATGCAAAAAGGCAAAAAGCGTCGTCATGTGGCCCTCCTCCTGTCCTTTCAATCTAGGAAGGCACGACATCGGCGCAAGCAAAGTTTTCGTATTACAGCGCTGAGACTTCTTCGATCAGGGTCACGACGTCGCGCGTCCGCGTCACGCCTTCCGGCCATGACCGGTTGAAATCGGCAATCATGTCCTTGAATTCCTCCGAGCCGAGCGCGGCATCAAGCCGCGCTTTGTCCCCGAATTGATAGACGGCACAGTGCACGCCCTGCTCGATCTCGCTCCAGAAACGCCAGGCTTTCTCGCACTCGAAGACCTTCATGGCCCACGGCAGGTGGTCGGTAGAATACCAATGATCGAATTTATCGCGCAACGGCTCGGCGACCACAGCACGAACGAGAAAGAGGGTTTTTGGCACGATCACAACGGCAAATTGTCATGCTTCCGCGCCGGCATCTCCACGTGCTTGTTGCGCAGCATCGCAAGCGCACGCGCGATGCGGCGGCGGGTGGAATGCGGCATGATCACATCGTCGATATAGCCGCGCTCGGCCGCCACGAACGGTGAGAGAAAACGTTCCTCGTACTCCTTGGTCCGCGCGGCAATCTTTTTCGGATCCTCCATATCGGCGCGGAAGATGATCTCAACCGCGCCCTTGGCACCCATCACAGCGATCTGCGCCGTCGGCCAGGCGTAGTTGACATCGCCGCCAACGTGCTTCGACGCCATCACGTCATAGGCACCCCCGAAAGCCTTGCGCGTGATCACGGTAATCAACGGCACCGTGCACTGGCTGTAGGCGAACAGCAGCTTGGCGCCGTGCTTGATGAGCCCGCCATATTCCTGGTCGGTGCCGGGCAAAAAACCAGGTACATCGACGAAGGTGACGATCGGGATGCCAAACGCATCGCAAAAGCGCACGAATCTCGCCGCCTTTCGCGAGGCATCACTGTCGAGCACCCCGGCGAGCACCATCGGCTGGTTTGCGATGAACCCCACGGTCCGGCCGGCAATGCGGCCGAACCCTGTGACGATGTTCTTCGCATACGCCGCCGAGAGCTCGAAAAAGTCGCCCTCGTCGGCAACCTTCAGGATCAGTTCCTTGATGTCGTAGGGCTTGTTCGGATTGTCGGGAATAAGCGTATCGAGAGATTCATTGATGCGGTCTGTTTCGTCATAGGCAGGCCACTCCGGCACGCCGCTCTCATTGTTCGACGGCAGAAAGTCGATCAGCCTCCGCATCTGCAGGAGGCACTCGACGTCGTTCTCGAATGCGCCGTCCGACACGGCCGACTTCGTCGTGTGCACCGATGCCCCGCCGAGCTCCTCCGCAGTGACGACTTCGTTGGTAACGGTCTTCACGACGTCCGGACCGGTCACGAACATGTAGCTCGTGTCCTTCACCATGAAGATGAAGTCGGTCATCGCCGGCGAATAGACGTCCCCGCCCGCGCAGGGCCCCATGATCACGCTGATCTGCGGGATGACGCCCGATGCAACCACGTTGCGCTTGAACACTTCGCCATAGCCGCCAAGCGCGGCCACGCCCTCCTGAATGCGCGCGCCGCCGGCATCGAACAGGCCGATGATCGGGCAACGCGCCTTCATCGCCATGTCCTGCACCTTGATGATCTTCTGTGCGTGCGTTTCAGACAGCGAACCGCCGAAGACGGTGAAATCCTTTGAAAAGAGATAAACCGCGCGTCCATTCACGGTGCCCCAGCCGGTGACGACGCCGTCGCCGGGAATTTTCGACTTCTCCATTCCGAATTCGTTCGACCGGTGCTCGACGAACATATCGAATTCTTCGAACGATCCCTTGTCGAGCAGCAGCTCAATGCGCTCGCGGGCGGTCAGCTTGCCGCGCTTATGCTGGGCCTCGATGCGCGCCTTGCCCCCGCCAAGGCGGGCCTCCTCACGTCGTTTCTCGAGCCTGTCGAGGATGTCTTTCATTTCTGTTTTGACCCCTGCCCGCCACCAATGAGATTTCAGTGCCCGAAAAGGCATACCATGAGACCCACCCATCGTCATTCCGGGACGCTCGCGAGGCGAGCGAACCCGGAATGGCCGCAGAAAGGCTTGGCATCGCGCTCTAAGCCTGCTTACAAGCCCCCCATGAGCGAACCGCAGACGTCCACCGAGCTTATCCAGCAAGGCCTGGTGCACCACCGGGCTGGCCAGATTTCATTGGCGATGGATCGCTATACCGAGGTGCTGCGCAACGATCCGCGCAATGCCGATGCGCTCTACTACATCGCGGTGATCGCCTGCCACGAGCGCCAGTACCAACAGGGCATCGATCTCGCCCGCCGCTCCCTCTCGTTCCGCCCGCGGCAGGCGCGGGCGCATAACCTCATCGGTCAGGCGCTGCACCGCATGGACAAGATCAAGGACGCACTCGAGAGCTTCGATAATGCAATCGAGTGCGACGCGAATTTCACGGATGCGTACAGCAATCGGGCAAATATGCTCAGCGAGCTCGGCCGTAGCAGCGAGGCCTTGTCCAGCTTTGATCGCGCACTGGCGCTCAATCCCAATTCAGCCGGCGACTGGCTCAACCGCGGCGCCACGCTGCATGGCGCGGGACGGCCGGCCGAGGCAGTTGTAAGTTATGACAAGGCGATCGCCCTCGATCCGGACTTCTGTATTTCACATTGTAACCGGGCTCACGCCTTGTGCGACCTCGACCGCGACGCAGAAGCGCTCGCCGCCTACGATCGGGCCATCGCGCTCGAACCCAAAATGGCCGAAGCCTATCTGGGACGCGCCCTGGCGCTGAAAAAGCTTAGCCGCCAGGATGAAGCACTTGCGAGCGTCGATAAAGCCATCGATATCAAGGCGGACGTTGCCAAAATGCATGAGGCGCGCGCCAGCCTGTTGCGGTCGCTCGGACGCAACGAGGAAGCAGATGCAGCCGACACACTGGCGGCGGAGTTGGCAATAAAGAGCCCTGCCGAAAATTCCGGCAGCGGCACAACGTCCTGAACTTTTTGCTTCACAGGATCGCAATGAAAGCGGCATAGTGTGGTCCGGGGTGCCTCGGGGGGGCCATACGAGGACCATTCCATGAATACTGCAAAACCTGCTCCCTCGCGGACTGCGCCGCGCCTCGCGACACCTACCGATCTCGGCGCCAATGCCACCAAAGACATTGCCGGCGCGCTCAACGCCCTACTGGCCGATACTTTTGCTCTTTATTTGAAGACCAAGAACTTTCACTGGCACATCAGCGGGCCGCACTTCCGCGATTATCACCTTTTGCTTGACGAGCAGGCAGAGCAGATCTTCGCAATGACCGATGTGCTTGCTGAACGCGTGCGCAAGCTTGGCGGCACTACGTTGCGATCGATCGGCGATATATCGCGCCATCAGCGCATTGCCGATAACGATGCACCCTATGTCGATGCCGAAGACATGCTGGCCGAGCTGCGCGACGACAACCAGCGCTTCGTCACGGCGATGCGCGAAGCTCATGACGTCTGCGAGGAGCACGGCGACGTTGCTACCACCAGCCAGCTCGAGATCTACATAGATGAGGCAGAAAGGCGCGTCTGGTTTCTTTATGAGGCTGGCCGCCAGGGCGATCCGACAGGACATTAAGTTCAGCCACCAAACCGGACTTACCCTGCAAGCTTAAGCACGGTCACCGCGGCCTGAAATTCCCCATGGCGATAGGCGCGGCGTTCGAGCGCAATCTCATCGCGACCCCATTGCGACATCTGCCAGTCCTCGTCCACGTGAGCGGCCAGCCAGACCGCATCGGCCTCGATCGCTGAATGCGCGAGTGCGAGCGCAAGAAGCGCCGATCCGGTCAGTGTCGTAATCGAGGAGATCGCAGCAAGCTGCCACGGTCCGGATGGAATGGCGGCGCGCACGGCCGCAATCGCCTCGGGGTGTTGAGACACGTACATGACGCCTTCGGTCAGCAGAAAATAGGCGCCGAACCTTTCGCGCGCCCACGCCAGCACCGGGTCCCAGGCTTGCGATTGCATTCGTGCGAGCGCGGCAGGCGCTTCGGCACGATAGAACAGCATATCCGAGCGCAGATACCTCGCGACTTCTTCCGTAACGGGAGCGGGCGCGTCGACAACCGCGTCGATCACGGCATTGCAGAGACGCGTGAGCGGCATCCGCGCCGGATCAATGACGTCGGCTTGCGCCTCCCATTCCGCGGCGACGGCATCGGCGAGTGCTTGCGCGGGTGCGACAAATTTGCGCCGCGCAGGGGTCAGCACAGGCTTGCCATCCAGAAATATTGCGACACCGCCTGTGTCAACATGCCCCGTATGCACGCGTTTGAAGAATCGTTTGCGCAGGTTCGGGCGAACTGCGCGCTGCGCCGCTTCTGTTGGATCGAGCGGCGGATTTTCGAAAATCTCGGTGAAAATATCGCTCATTTGACCAGTTTGTGCGACGCAAAATAACAAAGGAACTTCGAGCCTCAAATGTTAATCCGAATCCGCAAAGTTAAGGGCCGAAATGCCATCGTGACGCCGCTTTCAGGGAGCGAAAAACCTCATGCAGACTTGTGGTTGATAGGACCCAGGCATGACGGAAGGATAAGTAGCCTTGTAGGCTTGTACCCCATAATATCGGCCTTGGATTCGTGCCTGAAAGAAGCCGACCAAAGGGGAAAGCGGAGCCGCCAGAGGCGTGACGCGACACCGTTTTTAGTTGTGCGAAGTGGGCGCGTTTGAGGATTCAATGAAGAATACCGACATTTCTGCGCCTGATTACTTCCACAAGGTCGTGGACTGCCAGTGGGCCTGTCCCGCGCACACCCCGGTTCCCGAATATATCCGTCTGATTGCACAAGGGCGTTATTCCGACGCCTACATGGTCAACTGGCGTTCCAACGTGTTTCCAGGAATTCTGGGGCGCACCTGCGACCGCCCTTGCGAGCCGGCCTGCCGGCGTGTCCGCGTAGAGAAGGAGCCGGTGGCGATCTGCCGCCTGAAAAGAGTCGCGGCCGACTATAAAGACGACATACGCG
>DAISKM010000129.1:2800-8519 GCA_036820945.1 Pseudolabrys sp. | reverse complement strand
CCAAAGGAATTTCAAGATGACTGCACGGACCACCTTTCTACTCACCACTATCGTGGCTGTCTCTTTTCTCACGATTGCCGCGACATCGTCCGTGGTGCTCGCGCAACAAGGCACCCTTGCAGCCTGCGTTTCCGACACCAGTGCTCATTGCGCGGGAACTCAGGGCGAGAGCCGTGTTGCCTGCATCAAGATGCGTTTCAAGGATTTTTCTTTGGGCTGCCAACTTTCGCTAGTAAAGGCTCGTGCCGTTAGGAAGGCTTGTAGAGCGGACGTCAAAAAGAATTGCGCAGACATTAAGCCGGGAGGCGGGCGTATCGAGGCCTGCTTGAAAGACCATTTTGCGGATGTGAGCGATCCATGCAAAGAGACGATTTCGCAAGCGGCCGGCAAAAGTTGATAGGCATGCCAATGTCCGCTTTTGGCCCAAAGCGGACATCCCTAGTTGCACCGCACATATCCGCTCTTGAGGGTAAAGCGGACATCAGGCCGTAATTACGTACTTGATACTGTACTTGCTACAGGTTTCAGCATGCGGCAATGCCGGATCGCAAATTGATCGATGATCCAGAGTTCTGGCGTTCGCGCCGAGGTAGCTCGCGCCATGGCCCAAGAGATGAAAGACCGCCACAGCAAGGCCATTATGGACAGGATCGCCGACGACTACGAAAGCCTCGCCCAGCATGCAGAGCAACGCCGAAGGTTGCAGAAGGACTAGCGGCGGTTTTTTGGGCGGGCCGTGGCAGTGGTACTGCGTTGGTGTTGATCTTGGTCAATTTTGCACTGGGTGAAAAAGAAACAATTACATACCATAGACTGTTGCGACGAGCGCACATCATACGAAAAGATTGAGCGTTTTTTGATTGTTGACTATGGGCGGCCCCGCGTCGAGCGTAGTTTCACACTATGTCGGCGCGATACATAGTCACCGCAGCGGCAGTCCTTCTTTGTGCTGGCGCGTTGCTCTACGCCATTGACCACAAGTTCTCTGTGCCAACGCATTCTTCAACTGTGTTCCGAGTAAGGTAGCTGCTTTCATCCGGACATGTTCAAACTGTGCCCATAGCCTCAGCCTATGTATGTCGGCACAATACGAAATAGTTTCGAAATCGTGAATGCGCACATGCTTGATTTTGTAGTCCGCACAGATTTTAACGTGCAACCACAGTCGCAAAAAGAGATGTGCGTGCCGATGATTTTGCAATCCACGATTACTTGCCCGAACTGCGGCAGCACCAAAACTCAAATGATGCCGACTGATGCATGTCAATTCTTCTACGACTGCGCACATTGCGGTGTACGGCTCAAACCAAAGGCAGGCGACTGTTGCGTGTTTTGCTCATACGGCGATGTGCCGTGTCCCCCTGTTCAGGAAGCGCGTGAGACATATTTGAGGAAGCAATCGGGTTTTGGACGCAATTCATTTACGGCAATGAAATCGCCAAATAATGCGCCGTGATAGCAAGAAGCGGTGTTTTACAAGCGCGCCGGAAAGCCCGGCACAATACGGGTCGATACGGGAACGGCTTGTAAAACACTTTGCGTGTGCGATCAGTACGATAAGTCCAAACGGACCGAATGTCCGCTATTGGCCCTTTGCGGACATTGCGATTGCGCTTATGAATGTCCGCTATTGAGGGTAAGGCAGACATCGAAATCTATGTACATAGCGTCCGTTTGATGGACTTAACCGGTGCCTCTGCAATACCGCGTCAGAAGGAAGAGGCGGTAAAATCTCTTAGCGCGGCGGAATCTGAATGAACTCTGCGAGTTGTTCCTGCGTGAGCGGTTTCTCCAGAAATTTGCCGGCGATCGCGTCCTGCATGACAAGGTCGATATCCGACAATTTATCCGGATTCATCGCCGATTTCGGATTGAATTCGTTACGCTGTAATTCCACCAGGCTTTCGGGCATCTGCATTTGTTCCGAATAATATTTCACGGCCAGTGGATTTGAGTACATCCAGTCGAGTGTTTCACGATACGCGCGCACGAACCGCACCATGACATCATGGCGATCCCTCAACGCACGGGCATTGACGATCTCGACTCGCACAGTTTGATGCCGCATGGACGGTACGTCGCTGCCGCGCATCAATACGCGTATGGTCTTTGCTTGCAAATCCTTCAGCCCGAACGGCGCTACCGACCAGGCGATGTCAATCTGCCCCGACATTGTCATTGTGAACGTCCCCGGCGGTCCGCCGGTCTGGGTTGGCTTCGCCTTGAGGCCGTAGTGAGCGATCAGCGCGCGCAACACACTGTCGGACGTCGAACCATTGGTTGAATAGGCGATTGTATGCTTGTCGGTTATGTCTTTGACGCTCTTGATTGGCGAATTGGCTGGTACGAACCAATAGATATCCTCCACGCCCGTATAGGCCGCGGCCAAGACCCGCACGGGCGCTCCCTTGACGAAAGCGCGCATCGCGCCGGGCGTGCCGACCCCTATCCCGATATCGGCGCTGCCGGAGATCACAGCTTGCAGCGTCTCACCGGCGCCCTGAGTGCCGAAATTTTCCAAAACGATGCCGTGTCTTTGAAAGATTCCAGCCTTCATACCAAGCGTCGGCACCTGATTAGCCCAGGCGTCGATCTGGCCGACCGCGACCTTGATTGTATCCTGTGCACCGACCGGTGTGACAAAGTGCGACAACAGAACAACAGAAAGAACCGCCAAGAAGCCCGGTGGAGACGTAGTAACTCTTTTCATGGTCTGTCTCCGGCGATGTCGCCTGGTTGCATCAAATAGCCGTACCGGCGCCACCATTTACACCCCTCTGGTGACCCGAGCGACGATTTTGCAAGTAAAGCGGATATCCCTTCAATATGCCGTAGTGTCCTCTATTAAACCTGACAAGCGCGCTGATAGACGTCCGCTTTCGGGGTCCCCCTTATGACCCAAAGCGGACGGCGACATGTGACGCAGGAACGGGTGGCCTTCGACAAAAACAACATGGATGATGCTTGATACGCACCTACCGTGGTCCGTGGCGAGATGTTCATGAATCAAGAACCGATGCGTGCCGAAACCGATGTCTTGGTGATTGGATCGGGCGCCGCTGGCATGTATGCGGCGATTGAGGCGGCGCGCAGCGGCTGTCAAGTGCTTCTCGCCGACCGTAGCCTGATTGGCCGCGGGGGCGCCACGGTGATGGCGCAGATGACCGTCGCTGCCGCGCTCGGCTCCGAAACTGCCGACCATTGGAGCTATCATTACTCGGACACACTCGCCGCCGGGCGCGGGCTATGCAACGAGCCCCTTGCGCAGCTGTTGTGTGAGGAAGGGCCTGAGTGCATCCGCACCATGGACGATTGGGGGGTGGGCTGGGCACGGAAAGATGGCCGCATCACACAAGCCATGGCGCCCGGCCATGATCGTCCGCGCTGCGTCTATGTGGACTTTCTCAACACCGGGCCCGCTGTATCAAAAACGCTGCGCACCGCAGTGAACAAAAGCGGCGGAATTCGCAAGGCCGGTGATCTCTGCGTCGCCGATCTTCTTCGCAACAATGGTGACATAGTCGGCGCCGCGGCGCTTCATCTCGGTTCGGGCGCGCCCGCGATTCTGTCCGCAAAGGCGACCATCCTGGCTACTGGTGGTCTTACACGGCTTTATCGACGCAACAGCGCATCAGCAAACATGGGCGGCGACGGCTACGCCCTGG
The DNA here is from genome assembly GCA_036820945.1 of Pseudolabrys sp. Taxonomy (GTDB): domain Bacteria; phylum Pseudomonadota; class Alphaproteobacteria; order Rhizobiales; family Xanthobacteraceae; genus Pseudolabrys. Next base: position 4,854 of record DAISKM010000129.1, on the reverse strand, counting down.
CTTTGCGTGCCGGCGCTTCGCTCGTCGACATGGAATTCGTCCAGTTTTTTCCTATCGGCCATCTGGCGCCGCGGCTAATCGGCATGGATCCAATCATGTGGGACCCTTTCCGCTATAAGCTTGGCGGACGGCTGCTGAACAACCGCATGGAGGAATTCACGCAGCGCTACGGCGTGGCCGAGGACGGCAAATACGTCATTACGCGAGATCTCGGTAGTTACGCGATTCTCAAGGAGGTCGAAGCCGGCCGCGGCTCGCCGCACGGCGGGGTGTATCTCAGTTTTCTGCACTGCCCGGAAAGCGCGTTGCGCGAATCCTTCGGGCCGGTGATCGATCGTCTCGCCGCCAATGGCATCGATCTGACCAAAATGCCGATCGAGGTAGCACCTATCGCGCACTATCACATGGGCGGCATCGTAGCCGACGCGCAGATGCAAACCGGTTTGCCTGGCCTGTTCGCGGCTGGGGAAGCGGTCGGTGGCGCCAATGGCGCTAACCGGCTTTCCGGAAACGCTATTACTGAGGCACTCGTGTTTGGCCGTCGTGCTGGCCGCAGCGCCGCCGACTATGTCAAGCGCTTGAGGACGTCACCGGATCACGCCGACAACGCGCACACAGCGATTGCGTTGATCGGCGCCGATGCGCCGACCCGCAACTTCAATACTGCTGAGATGCTGCAGACTCTTCAGAAAACGATGCAAGATAATGTCGGCGCCTTGCGTAGTGAGGCAAAGATTATTGCTGCTCTCGATAGTATTGGTCGCCTGATTGATGAGCTCGGCGACACCCCGCCCGGCGACGGCAATCGCTTCGATATGCGGCGGATTGACTGGTTCGATCTGCGCAACATGCTGCTTGTGGCCCGCGTGGTCGCCGAGGCTGCACTTGCGCGCACCGAAACTCGCGGAGCGCAGCAGCGCGAGGACTACCCGCGACTGTCGCCGGACTGGGTGTGCAATCAGACTGCGAGGCTGAAGGACGCCTGCATCGAATTGTCGGGCGGTCCACGCGCCCTTACGGAGACAACCTCGTGAGCGAAACCGCCATGCTCAAAATTTGGCGCGGCCTCGACGCGAATGAGGGTCGGTGGGAAACCCATGAGGTGCCGTTTGAGGCGGGGCAATCGGTACTCGACGGCCTGCGCTGGATCCGTGCCAATCGCGATCCGACTCTGGCGATCCGCTTCTCCTGCATAAATGCCAATGCCTGCAAGGAGTGTATGGTCGAACTTGACGGAAAAACTGTCTACGCTTGCACCGCCCGCCTGCAACCACGCGAGATGACGCTGACGCCACTCTCCAATAAGAAGCGACTGCGTGATCTGGTCACTGAAATCGCGCCGCCGACAGAGCGTTTCACGGACTCATAGCCGTCCATCAAATGCACCGCAGAATTTGACCCGCCTTGGCCTGAGACTGAGGGAAAACACCCTGTATCGCCTCCTGGACGAAGCGGGCATCGATACGCTGTTGGCCCATCCTGGGTTCGCTGGGCGACTGCGCGCTACAGGTTCGCCATTTACGCCTAACCAGGCGAGGGCTAATCTTGAAGTCCGCATTGGGCTTTTGCTGGTGGCTTGGTCGTCAGATCTGCAGTCGATGAATGACATCTCTTTCGAGACGGCTCTTAAGGGTCGCGTCGACCACATGCTCGACGTTTGCACGAAGTGCGGCAAGTGCGTCGAGGTCTGCCCGATTGTAAAGCCTGCCGGCATTCTGGATGCCAGCCCTAAAGACATCATCAGCGGCGTGCTCGACATCGTGCGCACCGGCCAAGGATACGAGGCGTCGGGCAAATGGGCCGCGTCCTGCATGCTCAGCGGCGAGTGCATCAAGGCATGCGATTATGGAGTCAATCCGCGCTTTCTGCTTGCAATGGCACGCGTCGCAATGGAGAAGGCCGGGAACGAACTGTCCGACCTGCGCCGCCGGGGCGTGGAGAAATTCCGCAATCTGAGCCGGGATGTGACCGTGCTCTCACGTTTGCAACTTGATGGCGAGGTGCTGGAGCGGCTTGGCCAAAAATCGGCATCGGTATCGAGGCCGAACGAGGCC
>DAISKM010000129.1:0-2790 GCA_036820945.1 Pseudolabrys sp. | reverse complement strand
GTGTTCTACACTGGCTGCAATGTGCTCAAGACTCCGCACATCGCGCTTCTCGCCCTCGATATCATGGATGCGCTTGGCGTCACGTATCGAGTGATGGGTGGACCGACCCATTGCTGCGGGATTTTGCAGTTGCGAGCGGGCGACGTCGAAATGTCCGGGCGGATGGGTTCGAGCACGATGGAGAAGCTGTCGCAGACGAAGTCCGGCCAGGTGATCTCATGGTGTCCGAGTTGCTACGTCCAATTTACTGAGACGACTTTGCCAACCATCGAAAGACAGCGGGGCGCGCGTCCTTTCGATATGTTGCCTTTTATGAGGTTCCTCTGCGGCCGACTCGACCAGTTGACGCCGCATTTGCGCCAGCGGGTCGAAATGCGTGTAGCGCTGCACAAGCATCCTGGAGTGGCCGGTGTTATGGAAGCCGCAGAGGCCGTTCTGCGCGCGGTCCCCGGCGTTGAAATCGTCGACCTGAAGCAGCCGGCGGTTGGTCTACAGAGTGTCAATCTCGGCGTGCTTCCCGCCTTTAAGCGCGAGCTGCAATTCAACGAGCTTCAGGCCGCCTGCGACGCAGGTGTCGATGCTCTCGTCGCAGTCTATCATTCCGACCATCGCGAATTGTGCGCACACGAACGTGACTGGCCGTTCCGCATCATTAATATCCTTGAAGTCGTCGGCGAAAGTATGGGACTGCACGAGCACGACCGGTTCAAACAACTTAAGATCATGCAGGATGCCGACCAAATCGTGACCGAATGCCATGACCTGATCACACAGCATGCGATCGACGTCGAAACGGCTCGCAACGTTGTGGTTAAGGCGATGCTCGGCGACCAACCACTTCCTCTGAAAGATGAGTCGCGTCCGGTAGAGTTCAGCCGAAACGACGTTGCCCCTTCGTGACGCAGCACAGAGCCGTTCATCTCAAAGTATGGACTTGGCCGACGCAAATGCGAAATGTCCGCTAATGACCTGAAGCGGACAGGATAGCAAACGCAAGCCAGGTGCCGTTACGTGTCGGCAATTTCAAGTCGCACGTCGGACAAAGCTAGGGTTGAGCTCCTTCACCGAGCGGACGCCACACTGCTGCATCGCTGCGCGGGTCTCGGTGCGTATGAGGTCGAGCACGCGTTCGACGCCCTCCTGACCGAAAGCGCCGAGGCCCCAGAGATATGGCCGCCCAATGCCAGCCGCATGCGCGCCCATGGCGAGCGCCTTGACCACATCGGTGCCACGACGGAACCCGCTGTCGATGATTACCGTCATGCGACCGTTCACTGCCGCGACGATTTCTGGAAGCGCGTCGACGGTTGATCGTCCGTTGTCTTCACCGCGCCCCCCGTGGTTGGATACGATGATTCCATCCATCCCATTTTGCACAGCTAGTTCGGCATCCTCTGAGGTAAGAATGCCCTTGAGTATGATCTTCATGTTGGTGATATCGCGCATGCGCTTCACTGTCGCCCAGGACAAGTTACTGGACTCGCCGCTGCCTGCGATGCCCGACAGATCGATGCCGTCGTAGTTGTGCCGGCGAAGCGCACGTTTGGCAAAGCTGGTGCGGTCGTGACAGCCGGAGCATTCGCGCGTGTCCTCGCGCATGAGACGGAAGAGGGTTTCTTGATTGCGGCCGCCAATGCGGTCGACGGTGACGACGAGCACGGGGCAGCCAGCTGCCTCGGCACGTTTGATGAGCGCCTGGGCTACCTCCCACTGCGGCGAGGCATAAAGCTGAAACCAGATCGGTGCTCCGCGCGCCTTGATGACGTCCTCCACCGAGTCATTCGAAGAGGTGGATAGAATTTGCAGATGATTGCCGATGCGCGCTGCCTTCGCGACGGCAACTTCGCCGTCGGGATGAAAGAACTTGTTGCCACCAGTGGGGCACACGAAGATCGGCGAATCGTATTTCGCTCCGAACAGTTCAACGCTCATGTCGACCTTTGAAACATCGTTGAGCCGGCGCGGTCGCAGCTGGAACTTCAGGAACCCCTCGCGGTTAGCTCGCAAGGTGATCTCGTCGTCGATTCCCGAGGCCATGTAGCCGAAATGCGCTGGCGGCACGTTCTTACGTGCAACAGGCTCGAAGTCGAATACGTTGATTGCATCTTTTGGGCTCTTGATCAGCCCGAAATCCGCGGGTGTCCAAATCATTGGATCGGGCAGCTTCGACGGTGTTTCCAATCCGCAGGCCTCGATCGCACCTGAGGCAACGAGAGGACTGGTGGCAAGATATTGCAGAAATTTGCGGCGGCTGGAGCGGACGATTGATGACGCCATGTGAGACCCCCAACAAGTCGTCTGATCAAACATTAATCTTAGACTAGTTCTTAGGCCCAGGAAGGGACCATGTCGTTTTTGGCGCAAGGCCGAACGCGTGTCTGCTTTTGGGGTTGAAACGGACATCGCAAATGAGCCGAAAAACGTCCACCATTGACCCAAAGCGGACATTGGTGGCGCTTTTTAAAGTAATGCTGCCAATTGGTACGATGCTGCGTCTTGAGCTTCGGGGGCGACTATGAGGCGGCGCGAGTCTAGCCGAACATTATGATGATGCTTTGTGTGGGGGCGATGTCCGCTATTGGACCTTCACGGACATCCCTAGTTGCATCGCATGTGTCCGCTTTCGGGGGGCAAAGCAGACATGGAAGTAAAGTGTTTTTACTTCAGCGGACACCCGGCGACGAGACAATTTCCAATCAAGTCATTTAATTGTCTGTTGAAGTCTCTCTCGCGCGCGCGCCGATCTGGCTGGTCTTGCGAGTCCGCAATTGCAAAACGACGCGGTGCACG
>DAISKM010000128.1:0-8545 GCA_036820945.1 Pseudolabrys sp. | reverse complement strand
CGGCAGGGAGCGGAGTCTGATAACAATCAGGACCCCGCTCGCCTGCCGTGTGACGCCCACAGTTGGCCGCGTGATTGGGCATTACTTCAAACCACGCAAGCGCTGAATAACTGGATGATCAAGACTGGTGATCAGGTAATCCTTAAACGCGATCTTGATCAGATCCCAATACGCCAGTTCCGGCCATTCCGGTTCGCCGAGTTTGGCGGAGTCAGGCGCTAGATAAATTTCATATGCGCCTAGGTTCATGTTCGGCTTCACGCGAAGCCAATTTTTAGTTGCGAGGGCGGCGGCCTTACGTCCAGATCGCCACCATTCGAGGTCTTTCCCCTCCGGTGTTGGCAGACGTATCGGCCAAAAAAAGACGGTGCCTTGCCTGTTGATGGTCAGAAACAACTGTTTGTTGACCACTTCGTCCCAAAGCTCGGGCACCAATGAAGCGTGGACGATGTATTCCTCGCGGTCATCCCTCAACTCGATCATGGCAAAGCTCTCACAGAAACTCGGATCATGATGCACGCGCAGAAAATCTTGCTGACCCGGCTTGCGCACCGGAACGGTGGTTAGAAGCTTTTTGGCGGGAGTCGATTCCAGATACGCCTGACTGAGACGCAAGTTCTTCGGTGAGAATGGATCAAGCGTTTCGACAGGCTTCAGGTTCTCGCCGAGCTTCAAGTTCTCGACGTTGTTGTCAATAGTGGCGGACTTCAAGTTCTCGCCAAGATTCAGGTCCTCGATGTTGTCAACGTTGGTAGGCTTCGCGGAAGTCATTACTTGGTCCTCCTATTTGTGTAGCGAAAAGTCTAGGCGGGGCAGTCAGCGAAAAGGGCATCACCAACACTGACGACTTTTGGGTGATTGATTACGAGATGGGCGGTTGAGGCATGAACCTCACGACCGTCGGTCAACCGCCATTCCTCTCCACCACGTTTGAATCGCAGGTGGAGTGCATTTCCGTCACGCATCGCGTCCAGGACCACAGCCACCTTGGCATTTAGGTGGTCGAGCCGCTTGGCTTGGCTTTCCAGCCGGACTTCGGTGGAAATAGCCCACGCCTTATTTGAGTGATATTGATTGGGCATTCCCGATCCTCCTTGGTTGGGGTTGGTGTTGATCGTGGCGGTTGGCATCAACAAAGAACGGGCGACCGTAAGGTCGCCCGTTCGTCGTCATGGATGGTCTGTTGCTTTGTGCGGTCGGCCTGGCGACTTCGGTGTCGGCTTCGGATCGACCGGACGGCTTTCAAGCCAAGGATCGACTTCCCGTTCTTTGTGCCAAGCCCTAACGTTCGGTGTAACTAATCGACCGGGAGGGAAACCGAGATTGTCTATGGCGTTCTTTAATTGCTGGCGACTTTTGAAAAGTCCGTCGCGTTCAAAATCGGCGTATCGAAGCCAAGTGCCGATCAGGAACAAGAATAGGAATGGGAAAGTCGCGAGAGAGTTGAACCAAGCGTCGAACCAAGCGAACAACGACGAAAGAAAAGCAAACATTGGAGCCTCCCGGATTTGCATCGTCCGGGATACTCATTAGGCACATTTATCGGGCTTGTGGTCCTAATCAAATCGGGGCTATTTCTTTGTAGACATTGAAATCGCCAGAAGCACCTGTGAAATATAGCTAAAATCGCCGACGGAACGGAAATGTTTAATAAATATCCCCTCGATCCGCTTGTAATTAAGCGTCCGGTCGGTCCACCGCTTCCCGCGCATAGCCAAAACAATCAAATCACAGGCGGACCGTTCATGGTGGTTAGCGCCATCCCTGCGCGTTGGCGGCAGGTTAAACTTATTCACCACCGCTTGAACGCATGAGGCAATCACCAAATCGGCGACAGCATTCTTGGATGCCCGCCGTCCACGCCTACGCTTGCGACCACCGCGCAAAACAAACTCGTCAACATAGGCGGCAAGGGCGGGCGGAACGTTTATGTTTCCGTGCCTTGCCGCCGAATAGCAATCGAGCAGCGCCTTGTGCGCGTCGTCATCATCGGCCCGCGCCTTGTCGATTACGTTTTGCAGCCCATGCGCCCCGCCGTACACTATCTGCATTTTATAGACGTTTTGCATTAAGCGACTGCCATACTCCGGGTGCCACACTGTAACGTCCATGCCAAATGGGATGATGTGCTGTACCTCATCTACAACTTTGTGGGCGTAGGCTAACGCCTCGTCGGCGACCTGTGTCGGCACTGGCAGTCTCATGTCCGTCCTCTGATTTGCACGACCTTGGCCTGCCGGTCGTTGACAACCATGTCGACCAACGTTGCAAGTTTTTTCAAAGCGTCGGCCTTTTCGTCGTCAAACGTGTGCTGGTCGTACACGGCTTGGATTCCGGGCAAGACGTGACCGAGTGTCCGCTCGCTTATGTCGGGACGAACACCGGCACGGCTCATCAAAGATTTTGCCTGCCTGCGCAAATCGTGCAGTGTCCAGCCGTGAACGTTGCACCGTGTGTCAAACTTCAGTTTCGCTCGACTAAATCCGTTCATCGGCCCCTTGCCGCGTGACGCCGCAAACACATGCGGGTTGGAAGCGTAGCGCGGTTGAGTTCTGATTACCTCAAGCGCCATTTGCGGAAGCCTCAAACTGCCCGCGTTGATTTTCTCTCTCGCGTTATGCGGAATCGTCCAGGTGCCATCGTCGTCGATGTCGTCCCATTTCATGGACAGCACTGCGCCGCGACGTTGGGCGCATAGCAGAAGCATTTTGACTAACGCGCCGAAGCTTCCGGCTTCGTCGGCCTGTTTCCAGACCCGGCGCAACTCGTCGTCCGACAAAATACGCTTGCGCTTCCGGTCGTCCGGATTTGTCCGTTTCATATCTTTGGTGAATGGCGGCAGGTAATCGTCGTTGCGGGTCGCAAACCAGTTTGCCAGCGACCGGATAACCTCAAGTGTTCGATCCGCCATGGTCCCGCCGTGCTTGTCTTCGATGAAGTCCAAGAGCGCGGCGACGTCGCTTCGCTTCAAGGAAACGAAGTCACGCGACGCCCATTGCGGGTAGACGTACACTTTCAATATGCGTTCGATTTCCGGACGGGTGCGCAGTTTCTTCTTGATGACGGCTCGCGCAATCCAGTTGTCCGCCACCGACTGAAAGCTGTCCGGCTTGGCCGGGATTTCGGCGACGGGTGATTGTCCGGACCTTATGCGCTTGATGGCCTCGCGGGCCTGTTCTCGCGCCTCGGCAATCGTCAGTGCGTCGGTAGTACCCAGCTTGTGCCAAATCTTCTTACCGGCCCGCCCGCCGGGTGTTCGGGCGATGGCGTAGAACGCGCTTGGCCCTTCGGTCGGGACGCGGACGACAAGGCCACTCAGTTGCGGATCGGCGACGTTGTACCGCGCGGCCTTACGCGGCAGGGCGGCAATCATCTTGTCGGTGAGCAGGCGACGGCGTGTCATGGCTTCCCCCTCTCTGGGCTCCCACCGGCTCCCACCGATTTTGCCGGTCCTCTGGTACAACCAGAAGGCCCCGGGCTCCCACCGGGCTCCCACGGCCTAGAAAGTCATACCCGGTAAAAGCCGGTAAATCTAGGTTAAAGATGTGCCTTATTTTCAGGGGTTTCTGACGTATGCCCGGTTGCATCCTTAACCGGGATTTACCGCCTTTTACCCCTTAGAATCTTGTTTGGGACCAGAAGGTCGCAGGTTCAAATCCTGCTGCCCCGACCAACAGTTAGCCAAGATTTCCTTCCCAGAACAAAAGCGCTGGGAAGCGACTGGGAACCAGCGGCACAATCTGGGGAAATGCAGACCTGATTTGTTTCTTGACGTTAAAAGCCGAACCAACCCATATTCGCGCTCGGTTGAATCGCTCCGCTTGCATGAACGGCGTTCGCGGTGGAAGAAAAACCGCAGGATAGAACGGGCCGCATCATACGGAGGCGGGATCGACCAACTGGCTGGTCGCCACTGGATGCCCTAGGCGTGCACAAGAGCAGTGTGGGCAAAAGAGACTGAAGGCTGGGTTACTTAGAGCCCGTTTGGTCTCTTACAGATCAGCTAACTACGCTAAACGGCCCGAGGTGGGATCCGTGCAGACATTTCCTCGCATTCCGTGAGGAAGTCTCTGCGCGGCATTTTTGTTTGAGGGCTGCAATGACCATCACGGAAGCGTCTCGCCCCCGCGGTCGCGCTCATCGCTATCGCGAGGTGGCAGAAATTCTCAATTGTTCCGAGCGCAGTGTCATCCGCCTGGTACGGCAGGGGCTGCTGAGGGCCGACAGGATTGGCCCGCGCGTCGTCCGAATCTTCGACGACTCAATTGACCAGTATGTCGCAAGCGTCCGGGAGCAGGGCGCGGTCAAGCATTGACATGGCGGACCAGTAGAACTGTCGACTACCAGTAAAGCTCCGCGGTAGCGCGGAAGTGCGTCTCCCAAAACTGAAAATGCACAACTCCGGTGAATTCCGGGGGCGGGGAAGTCATGCCTTGGACAGAATTGGGGTCTGCCATCTGCAATCGCAGCCGGGAATTGGATCCTGCTGATGGACATTCACCGATTACGAGAAAGGACCGGCTGGATGCCCGATTCCGAAACTCGATCAGAGCTTCGACCGCAGCCGATCGGCAACCCGGTGGGCGATCTCGGCCGGCGCCTCGTCGGGCATCGGAAACACCGAACTGACGTTGATCTCGCCAAGCACGTAGCTGTCGGTCCCGTCGACGTCCGGCGGGCCGAGCATGAAGTCCGCGTCCCAGATCATCGGCAGGTCCCGCCGCGGAATGTCCAGCAAGGAGGTCAGCTGCGGCGTCCACTCTTCTTCCATGAGCCGGCGTAGGTGCTCGAAGCGCGGGTCAGCATTAGAGGTGTAAAGCCGCCGTCCAGCCTCAGCGCGTGCGGCCGGCGCGTCGATCAGTGCCTTGACCTTGTGGTGGCCAAAGCCGGCGCAGCGGTCGCCTGCCATGTAGCAGCGCACCACACCTTCGCTTAGGCGCGCCTGGAACGGCTGATCGATTACGCAGCCGTCTTCGAAATACTCAAGGCACCGCTGGAGAAACTCATCCAGCGCCAGCTCCTCCGACGCGTCCTTGGTCGCATCCAGCACGCGTACCGTTGGCCGGTTGTGTGGACTTGCTAGCGTCTCGACCTTCCAGACGCCTTGGCCGCCGTTGCCGCGGTTACGCTTGATCACGCGCGGGCCAGCTGCGAGCCGGGCGGGCAATTCGGCGCGCATCGCCTCGGGTGTTCGATAGAGGGCCGTGTCGGAACCCCAGCTCATCGTCCGGGTACGATGGAGCACCTCTTTCGTCCCCATCTTGAGGATCACATCGGGATGCGCGCTTACCCAGACGCCGCGCGCCGCGACCTCGCGCAGCAGTACGTCGAGATTGGCGCGGTTGCGCCCCTCGTGGATGGGGTTGACCCAGACGAGCACGCCATCAAGCGTGGCGAGCTGTGCGCGCACGGCGTCAAGGACATCGTCCTCGTAGACCACCGGTTCCGCATCAACGCCGACACCGGCGAGCGCCGCGAAGACAGCCTTGAACCGGCTGGTTTCTGACGTAGCGCCGCTGCGCTCCGCTTCATCGCCTCGCCATAGGATAGCGATACGGCCGAGGCGAGCTTTGAGCTTAGACATGGAAAACGGCTCCGCACTCATAATCACAGCGCCGCGGGTCATTCGTTAAGCGCATGATATCCTGTCTCATCACGTGTCAGACCGATGTCGCGCAGTTGATGCTCGTCAAGGCCGGCGAGTGACCGTAGGGTCCGGCGGCGATTTCGCCATTTCTTGAACGACGCAGCGTGATCGACGCCTCGACCGCATATAGGACGATGTGACCGTCCCTTAATGGGGCCGGCACTTTATGTAACGGTGATCTGTCGCAATTCTGCTTTCGCTTCGCTTCAACATGCTCAACCGCACCTTTCGGGCAAAACCTGATGTCATCACGCCTGACAAAGTTATGGAGTAGCCGGAACTGTGTAGACATTTGTCTTCTCCAAGCCGCCGTCCAAGCAAGTGTCGATCAACGACAATCCGCCGAAGGACGGAGATGAGCAGTGCTTGGGCGAAATGCCTTGTACGAGCCGGGTGCCTGCTATGAACCCGACATGACGGCCGCTTCCGCGGACGCTTTTTTCAACTGATCACTCCGAGCCGCCGTCCCAACCAAAATCTTTCATCCCTTTGGCCCTGATCACGGAGATCACTTTCGGGCTTCGCAGGAATTTCAACAGTGCAGCCGCCCCCTCTGATTGCGCTGCATCGGCCGGCACGCCTGCGACGAAAACGGTGTAATTCTGCAACTCGTCCGGCAGCGCGCCGACAAGTTGTGCCTTAGGTTTGTCAGCTATCTCGCTGATCTGCGTGATGCCGAGGGCGCCTGGGCCAAGGGAAAGCGTCACCTCGGTGACGTCGCCGCCCGCCGCGAGTCTGAGCTTCGGCTTGAGCTGCTCGGTCAGTCCAAGTTGTCCGATAACCTTGGCAACATGGATGCCGGCGGCCCCGCCACGGGTCGGGTCGGCGTAAACGATTGCTTTTGCGGCAAGGAGCGCCCGCTTGAAATCCTCAACGGAGGTAACGCTGAGTTCAATTCCGGCGGCCGTCACAATGCCGATACCGGTTTGGCAAATCGCCGTCTCGCTGCCCGCCTGGATTTTTCCTTGGTGCACGAACCAGCGCATCGATTGTGAGGAGCTGATAATTAGGTCGGCTTCCTCCCCGCCAATAGTCCATTCATTCACGGCGCCGATTGTGCCGTAGTGAGTAAGCAGTCTGTATCCGGTCGTCCGTTGGAATTCGTCTCGAATTTCCTTGAACACCGATTGCATCGCCGCGGCCGAGAGCACGCGAAACTCCGCGGCTTGGCTGGGACTTGAGAACAAGGCAAAAATCGTCACGCACGCAGCTCGCGCAATCATGGCGAGCGTGCGTTTAATCTTCGGAGGCATGGATTTCTCCATTGCCGCCCGTCAGCTCCGGACTTGTGGTGGTCTATGACATTCGCCAAAAGCCCTCGGCCCGACGCGCGGGCTAAGTGCAGTGCTTGGGCGAAATGCCTTGGATAAGCCGGGCGACTGCAGTCAAGCCCGACCCGTAATTAGATGATCCCGAAGTTGACGAAAGTCAAGATGCGAGTCGGGCCTCTAAAATTTGTGTCTAGTTCGGCCTGCGTTGTGCGGCAAGCCACGTTGCCTGAAGTCCAAAAACTGTCATCACCAGACCAAGGATCAACACGATACCCGCCGACAGATACGGCAGCCTTTGCGCTATCCGATCAAGCCAAGGCCAAGCAGTGCTGGCCTTTTTCGACGCCAAAGACGCAGCCATCCCGATGCCAACCAGCGTTAGCGCAAGCCCCACGCTAAACGCCGCGACCATCGCTACGCCAAGCGCAAATTGCTTTATCTGAATACAGACCAACAGCACGGCAATTGCGGCTGGGCACGGAAGTAAGCCTCCGGTGAACCCAAACCAGACAATGTCGCTTGCAGTCGCTCCAGTTTTTGGCGGCGGATGATCATGGTCATATGAATGATCATGATGATCATGGTGGTGGTGGTCGTAATCATGATGATGATCGCGGCCCCTTAAGCGAAGGAACATTCGTGCTGCGAGCAAAATCACCAAGGCCCCTGACAACAGCGCCAGCCATGGTTCTGCCTGCTCTGCGATGAGGTTTTGGCCAAGCAAAAGGGCAGCAATTGCCAAAAGCCAAACAACTATGGTGTGCCCCGCGGCGGCCGAGAGGCCAAGCAACGCGGCCTGTCGCGGTGTACCGCGAACGCTGATGATGTAGGCCGCCATCAGGGACTTTGCGTGCCCCGGTTCTAACGCGTGGAGTGCGCCGAGGACCACCGCGATCGGCAGGTAGAACCACACCTGAGCCGCGCCCGTTTGAATAATTTGCGACAGGTCGGGCATCGGTGTCTCCAAGTCAATACTACTGACGCAGTTGTCATACGCTAAAAACTAAACGGGGCTCAACTTGGCTGTTCGACGATTGCCTTGGCGGGAATAAACTAGAAATAAAAACGGAGAACTCGGCCGCTTTGAACTTGCGCCCTGAAGTGCTCGTTCCTAACTTTCCAGACACGGGGAAACGCAGGCTCCCCGCCAGACGGCCGATACCGTCCAAGCTCTGCGCAACACTCGATTTTCGAGGTGATTGCGCATGCGTGGAAAGAGGCCAAATCCAATTCCGTTCTTATTGTTCGCGGTCGTGTTCATCACGGTAGTCCTTTTAACTTCCGCGCATGAGAGCCTTTCGCAATCAGCGGCAACAGTCGTCGCTATTGCGAACATGGAAATCGGCACTGTTCCCACTGACTTTAAATTTGCGCGGACAGGCCAGGGTGGGCCGGGAAAATGGATGGTCGTTAGCGATGAGACAGCTTTTGCTGGCAGAGCAATTGAACAGTCCAGCGCCGACCGCACGGACTATCGTTTTCCGCTTGCTATCTTTGATCCGATAGTGGCGAAGAACGTCGATGTCTCCTTGAAATTCAAACCCGTTGCAGGTCGTGTAGACCAAGCGGGTGGCATTGCAGTCCGAGTTGCCGATGCCGACAACTACTACGTCGTTCGCGCCAATGC
>DAISKM010000127.1:2958-8591 GCA_036820945.1 Pseudolabrys sp. | reverse complement strand
GTTGCGTCGGAGTGCATTTCGGTACCAAATGGTGCGAGTTTGAATGCCCGATTGGAGGCCCCGATGACCGTCATGTCCAAACCGCAACAAAGCGTCCGGCTCGAGCCTGTGCATCCGAAGCCAGAAGAGGCGCACACCATGCCCTATGCCCCGGCGGTGCGGATCGTGGGCGCCTGCGATCTGATGTTTCTGTCCGGCGCCACCCCATCGCCGCTCTACCACAAGCACCCGCACGTGGATGAAGAACATATCCATCCGCACTCGATCGAGGAGCAGACCACGCGGGCGATGGAGGCGATCAAATCGATCCTCGACGAGGTTGGGGCCGGGTGGCGCGACGTCGTAAAGGTTACGAAATATTTGACCGACTTCCGCGATGCCGACGCGATGCACGCGACCATGGGCAAATATTTTGGCGACTGGCGACCGGCGAGCACGACTGTGTGCATCAATCAGCTTTCATCGCCTGGCGCCCGCGTTGAGTTGGACATGATCGTCGCGCTGCCAAAGAAGGCTTCGTGATGCCCGATCACTCGACCGGCGCGTCAGCGTCGTGACGGTGATCCCGCTTAGAAAGGCATGATTGTGCCAACATAAACGGGGATGGCCGGGACGAGCCCGGCCATGACAGGATCCAGATGTCATGACGTCCCTCCCTGCTCATCTGGCACGTGTTGTCGAGGCCGAATACCCGCGTTTCTCCGAACCGGAAATGGCGCGTCGCCGCGCTGCCGTTGAGGATTTGCTCACTGACGTTGAATGCGACCACCTTGTATTCTGCGGCGCCAATCGTTTCGGCTCGGTCGTACAGTGGTTGACGCAATGGCCGGTGACGGCAGAAGCGGTGGGAATATTCACGCCGCACGAGCGCGACGCGCTGTTCGTGCAATATGTCAATCACGCGCCGCAGGCGTGCATTCTCGCTGATAAGGCGGACGTCGCGTGGGGCGGCGAATCGTCGATCGCGGCAGCGATCGCAGTTCTTGAGCGGCGAGGCGCCCGCCAGGACCGGGTCGCGACAATCGGACCGGTTAGCGCCGAGCAGTACTCGGCGTTGTCTGCGAAATTTGGAAGGCTGAAAAGTCTCAATAGCAAGTACATCCGTCTGCGTCAGGTGAAATCCGCCGAAGAACTCGATTGGCTTCGCATCGGCGCGCACTTCAGCGATCTTGGCATGGCGGCGCTACGGGACGGCTTAAAGCCTGGCCTCAATGAACGCGAGCTTGGAGATCTCGTCGAGCGCGCTTACGTGCGTCAGGGCGCGACCAACGTTATTCACTATATCGGCGTCACCTCGATGAAAATGCCCGAGCTTGGTGTGCCGCGCCAATTCCCCCGCATGCGTCGCGTGCAGAGTGGCGATGTGGTGGTAGCCGAAATCAGCGCTGCATTCTGGGAGCACCCGGGCCAGGTTCTACGCAGTTTCGCTCTCGGAGAGCCAACCAAGCTTTACAAAGACTTGCATGCCGCCGCAGACACTGCCTTTGATGCGATCGCGGGAGTCCTCAAGGCTGACGCCACGCCTGCGCAGGTGATCGAGGCATCCGCGGTGATCGAAGAGGCAGGCTTCACTATCATTGACGATCTGCTGCACGGCTACGGCGGCGGCTATCTGCCACCCATACTTGGCTGCGCTAGCCGCCCGGCCGGACCGATACCGCAAGAGCCCTTTCGCACGGGACAGTCCGTGGTGATCCAGCCCAACGTCGTCACGCCAGACGGCAAGGCGGGCGTTCAGACCGGCGAGATGGTACTGATCACTGATGACGGCATTGAGCGGCTACACACGATACCGCGCGGGTTTTTGCTGCTCTAAACTGTCCGCAGGCCTGTCGCGATCCTAAGCGGGAACCAGAGGATGACGGGCCTCTCCCAGTTGCTCCTTCATCCAATCCGCGCTCTGCGACCGCCAACGATAGGCGCGATTGGTTGCGATGTGATTGCCGTCTTCGATCATCATTAAGGTAACCGGTCCTTTCGCCTCCCGCGCCAGGCGTTCCGCGTCCTTGGCAGGGACTATGCGGTCGAGCCGGCCATTCACGATGAAGAGCGGACAGATGATCTCTTGTGCCAAACCTTCGAGTGATAATGTTTCGGCGTTCTTGCGCGCATCTTTCTGCGTCCTGCAATGGCTGCGCACCCGAAAGGCTTCGCGCGTCAATTCCGGCAGGCCATCCCAGGCCGCACCCCAGTTAAATGGCCCTCCCAGCGCAATGCAGGCCTTGATGCGCTTGTCGAAAGCCGCCGCGCGCGGTGCGTAGTATCCGCCTAAGCTTACGCCCCACATCCCGATCCGATCAGGGTCGAGATCCGAGCGTTTCTGTACAAAATCGATCACCGCCTTCACCGGCACTTCGTAGTCGCCGCGAATCGAAAGATCGTACTGCGCTTCGCCCTGGCCGGGTCCTTCGAAGATCAGTGTTGCCATGCCACGACCGAGGAACGGCGTCTCGTAGGCGTCCCCTTCCTCTTTGGTTGAGTCGAGGCCCACAGCCATCACGACGACGGGCGGCCGCTCCACGCCTGCCGGCTTGCGCAGGATGCCGGCCAGCGTCGTGCCTTCATAGGGAATTTCCACGCGTTCGCCAGGTGGCCTCAAGTACGCAAGCGCCGCCTGGCGGCATTCGATCTGCTTCTTGTGGGCAGCTCTCATCTGCGACTGGTCGTGCACGAACAGAAACGATGCGAAATGGTAGTAAACCCCCGCGCGCTGCAGGCATTCCCCGGCGGTCAGCAGATGCTTTTTCTTCTGCGCCTCGCGTCCCAGCTGTTCGTGGTGCGCGGCACGCGTCGACCAAGCACGGCACCACTCGTTATACGAGGAAAGCGAGCCGGTAAGTTCCTCGAAGTCGGTCAGCACCACGCCGTTGGCGACAAAGCGAGGCCCCCAGTGTTCGATCGCGGCCTTGAGCAGCGGGTCGGATGCCATATGGAATTCCTTTTTGCGTTAACGAAGTAGCGCAGCAAACGTTAGCTATCCGTTCGTCTCCGCCAAAGTGGGACCCAGACCTGGATTCCCGCCTGGCGGGAATAAACGGAATATTGTTCGAGCGCCACAAAAGGCCGCGAATAGCGTTTTCTCTTGCTCAACGTCCGAGATGGAATTCGGCTTCGCGGGCTTCGCGCATCAGCGTGCCCCATACCCGCTCGCGCAGTTCGCCAAAACGCGGCGCGCGCAGTGTTTCGCGCGTCCGTGGGTACGGCAAATCAATGACAATGGTCTCGTGAATGATCGAGGGCCGTCCCTTGAGCACGATGACCCGATGGCCGAGCAGGACGGCTTCTTCGATCGAATGGGTAACGAAAATCATGGCCGTCGGTCGCTGGGCCCAGATGTGCAACAGTTCGAATTGCAGAATCTCGCGTGTTTGCGCATCGACCGCCGCAAACGGCTCGTCCATCAATAGGACATTCGGCTCAACAGCGAGAGCGCGAGCAAGTCCGCACCGCTGCTGCATGCCACCGGACATCTGGTACGGGAATGCGTCCTCAAATCCGGTAAGGCCCACGAGCTTAATGAATTCCGGCACCTTGCGCTCGATTTCGACCTTCGGCGCGCCGGCCATGCGCAAACCATAAGCGACGTTTTCGAACACCGTTTTCCAAGGGAAGAGCCCGAAATGTTGGAATACCATCGCGACGCCGGCGATCGGCTTGGTGACACGCTCGGCGCCGACGCGAATCTCGCCGGCGTCGTGCGGCAACAGGCCGTCAATGCAACGCAAGAGCGTGGTCTTGCCGCACCCCGACGGGCCGACGATCGCGAGTATCTCGCGCTCGCCCACGTCAAAGTCGATATTGCGGAAGACTTCAAGCGCGCCGTAGCGCTTTGCCAGACCGCGGACGCGAATGCGTGGTTCGGTTTTACTGTCCTGCGCGGCAGGAGCAGTTCGAATAGCGGACATCGCCGTTGCTTGGTCGGTCACTCCGCAGCCTGCTTTGCAGGTTTTGCATTGATCTTGGCCCAGTAATCCTCGGCTTCTTTTGAACGCTTGAGTGCGTCCGGACTCTCGAAGCCTGGTGCCATCGAAGCATCCGTGCCGGCGAGAATTTGATGATGCTCTATGTTCAGCGTGCGCAGCCAGCGCTGCTGGCCCATGGTAACGGCGACGAAATAACCGATTTCGACCAGTTCGGGTTCATTGAAGTGCCTGTGCAAGCGATCCCACAATTCATCGGTGGCAGGCAGATCCCAGGTGATGGCCTCGGCGTATGCCAGTGCTGCTTTTTGCCGTTCGTCGTACCGGGTCGAACTCTCGAAATTGATCAGGTCGGAATAGTCGTCTTCCTTGAGGCCCGCTTTCGCCGCCTTGATTGAGCGCTGATTGCCGCAGAATTCGCACAGCACCGAACGCGAGACGTAAATACGGCAAAGCTCCTTGATCTTGTGGTCGGCGACGCCATTCTTGAATACATCCCGCCAAGTATTGGCGAACGACCAGAACGTTGCCGGCACATGGGCCCGAATGGCCTGGCTTTCCGGCCGCGGCGTCCCCTCGCGCGCGCAACGCTCGAATTCGGCGATCATGGCCGGATCCTTGATCGTCGAGGGGTCGATGTAACTGATGCGAGGTTTGGACATCGGCAGCATTCTCCAGGAAAAAATCGTCGCGAGCTTGAGGCGGCGTCTTTCTATGACCACACGGCGCGCATGTTGCCGTAATGATGCCGGGGGAGCAACGGTCGCGCTGCATTTCGGTAACCGTATTTGATCCGAATTGTTTCCCCAACGAGCCACTTGGGCTGATCACTTCAGCAAGAGCGTCCGTATTTGCTGATGTTTTCAGGGGCAGGACGATTCGGAAAACTGAATCGATCCTTGCCGCCGCCGCGAGCATGCGAGCTAGTATTGTTAATTTTGTGCAAGGTTACTCTAAAGTTTAGCTCGCTCAGGATACGCGCCGTAAACGCTACGAATTCATGCGCTCTTCAGCATAGGCGCATTTGCAGCAGCAAAATTAGTAATTCAATACTGCATGGCCTCTAGTGTTCGCGAACTGAGAGTTCGGTCGCGTCAAACGAGGCTTTTTCGCCGTGCGTGCCAGTACCATCGTCATGATCGGGTTTGCCGTTGCTTTCGGCTTGCTCGCCGTATTCATCGCGCAGGTCTGGCTCAACAACCAGGCGAACATGCGAGCGAAGAATCTCGACGCGAACAGGCCACAGATGACATCGCAAACTGTCGTCGTCGCAAAGCAAGCGCTGCGTTTCGGTACCGAGCTCAATGCATCAATGCTCCAGGAGGTGCCTTGGCCCTCAAACGCCTTGCCGAGCGGCGCTTATGCCAAGATCCAGGACATCGTATCCGGCGGGCGTCGCGTCGTTCTTTCCGCAATCGAAGCGAACGAACCGGTGCTCGCGCTCAAGATCACCGGGCCGGGCCAGCGCGCCACCTTGTCTGCCCTAGTCAAGCCGGGCATGAAGGCCGTGACCATTCGCGTCAACGACGTCGAAGGCGTAGGCGGCTTCGTGCTGCCGGGCGATCACGTGGATGTCGTTCTCACTCGCCAGGTTGAAAAAGGCAACGCGACGACCCAGGTCGTTTTGCAGAACACGCGTGTGCTCGCGGTCGATCAGACCGCTGACGAGCGCGCTGCCAAGGCGACAGTGGCGAAGTCGGTTACGCTCGAAGT